>NZ_JAQMIL010000040.1:0-80011 GCF_029990105.1 Bradyrhizobium sp. Arg237L
CCAAGCGCCGTCCAAACTGGACGATCTTGCTTGTCACCGTCCTCGCCGTCATCGTCGACCGGCTCCAAACCCGCAGGCCGCGTCTCCGAGCCAAAATCCGCCCGGCATTCGCCTGGGCCCTGTAATCCGGGCGGAAAAAATTCTTACCCAGTCTCGAAGCGAAACCCATCAATATTTGCGACCGCGGCGAAGGTGATGGGTTTCGCTTCGCTTTACCCATCCTACAAATCCATCACTCCGCCGCTTTCGCGGTCTTGCCGAACATCCGCGTCGGCGCGGGGAAGCCGCAGGAGGTGCCGTCGGTGATCTTGACCTGGTCTTCCCACGGAAGGCGGAAAGTACCGGCGACCATGTCCTGCATGTAGGTGTAGGGACAATCCATCGCGCCGCCCTTCACCGCGACATAGCCGCGGTGCCAGAGCTGGTAGATGTTGTTCTCGACGCCCCAGTTGATCCGTGCCTCGCGCACCAGGTCGGGCCGTACCTCGGCGGTGATGATCTCATCCGCACGCCCGCTCGTGCCATGCGCGATGATGGTACCGTCGAAATTGACGATCATGCCTTCGCCCATGGAATCGAACGAGCCGTCGGAGCCGCACATGCAGACATTGGCTGTTACCATCAGATTCTGGAACGCGTTGGCCTGGTTGGTGAAGCGCCAGCTCTCGCGGATCGGCGCGGTGTAGCCGGCGGTGCGGATCATGATCTCTGCGCCCTTGTAGGCGCATTCGCGCGCCATCTCCGGGAACATGCCGTCATGGCAAATGATCAATGCGATCTTGGCGCCCTTCGGTCCCTCGATCACGGGAATGCCGATGTCGCCGGGCTCCCACGGCTCGACCGGAATCCAGGGATGGAATTTGCGATAGTAGAGCTTGATCTCGCCGTGGTCGTCGATAATCAGGCCTGAATTGTAAGGGTTGCCGTCGGGGTTGTACTCCATGATGGAGAAGCAACCCCAGATATTGTTGTCGATGCAGGCCTGCTTGAACGCTCCAACCTCCGGCCCGTCGAGCCGGCACATGATCTCGGGATGGGTGTCCATCGACAGACCGTGCAGCGAATATTCGGGAAACACAACGAGATCCATCGTGGATAGATTGCGCCGCGCCTTGCCGACCATCCAGACGATCTTCTCGGTCTGCTTCGCCAGATCGGCTTTGGTCACCACCACGGGCAATTGCAGTTGAACCAGCCCGATCACGACGCCGTTGGGGGATTTGTTGAGGCCGCCAAGTCCGTTCATGTCGAACTCCTTGTTTCAGTGCTGGTCGTTTCCGGGATTGAGAGAAGCAAATCCGATTTTGGCTTGCATCGAAAGACTATTTTTCAGGCGCCGTCATTGCCTCGAATTCTTCGAGCGTCGGCGTCAGCATCTCAAAGCGGTCGCGGATGGTGGCACAGGTGTTGCCGCCAAGACGTGCGACCGCGTCGAGCTTGGCCGGATCGATGTGCAGCCGCTCGGCATCGACCACGTCGCGCTGATAGTGCGCAAACACGATCTCGCCGAGGATGATCTGGCGAGACTTTCCCAGTTCCAGCGTGACATGGCGGCGGCATTCGAAGGCGGCGGGAGCCTCCTTGATCCAGGGCGAGGCCACTTCGGTTCCGGGCATCGCCGTCAGGCCCGCGGCGGCAAGTTCGTCGCGGCTGGCGGCAAACGGCACCGCGCAGACATGCATCGCTTCCGCAATCGCGTGCGATACGATGTTGACGGTGAAGACCTCGGTCAGGCGGATGTTGAGCGCGGTGTCCTTGAACGACATGTCGGGATGGTTCTCCACCCCGAGCGCGAGGATCGGCGGGTCGGCGGAGAGGCAGTTGAAGAAGCTGAACGGGGCGGCATTGATGCGCCCCGTCGGATCGACCGTCGTCACCAGCGCGATCGGCCGCGGCACCACGGTGCCGATCATCAATTTGTAGCGCTCGCGCGCCGACAGCTTGCGGAAGTCGAAGGTGACCTCGTCTTGAGTTGGTTTCTGGGCAGGGATCGCGTCCATCGCTCAGGCCTCGATCGCCGGTGCGCCGGCATGGGCTTGCAGAAAGCGCTCCTCCCACCAGGAGAACAGGATGTCGCGCAGCGCCGCCGCATCGTCGTCACCGTAGATGTCGGTGAGTTTGACCGCATTGAACATCGCCGTTTCCTCCGCCGTCAGCACGACCGGCAGTTCGGTAAGCACGATCGGCGTGTTCGGAAACTCCGGCCTGTAGTCGGGGTCCCGCCGCAAGGCGCGGTCGCTCTTGATGACCGGGTTCTTGAAATCCTTCGGCGTCCGCTGGCTGGCAAGCACCGGCGTCGTCGGCACGCTGGCGAGATCGGCCTCTGTCGCCTCGAACACCGTGAGCTTCAGCGGCTTCAGCGCAAAGTTGCTGGTCTTCATCACGTCGGCGCCGCAGACATTGGGGATCGCCAGCACGTCCATCAACGCCAGCAGGTCGACATGATCGCCGGGCTTGGTGGTCTGACGGGTCATGTAGGCATGGCCGTCGGCGTCGACGCCGGTGCACATGAACAGATTGAAGGAATCGTGGACGTCGTCAGGCGTCAGCCCGTATTCGCGCTGCGCCTCCGCCTGGATGTCGTGGCAATTGGTGTGCACGGAAAAGCCGTAGGCGGCCTCATAGACATAGGCGCTGCAGCGCGGGAACAGCACGTCGTTGCGGCCGACGGTATCTTCCAGAATGTAGAGCATCGCTCGCTCGCGCGGCGGCGCCGACCACATGAAGGTGCCTTTGGTCGGATGGAAGCCGTGCACGGTGCGGGTGCGGCCGCAATGCATGAACTCCTTGTAGTCATGCAGGTTGAAGCAGTTGAAGTCGGCGCACTGGCCGCCTTCGACCTGCTCGATGCGCAGGACCTGTCCCTTCAACAATTCGATTGCCTTGCCGGTCCCCGGCTCGAGGATCCATTCCGATGTGATCTTGCGCGTGGTCATCGCGAGCTTCCTGCGGTCTCGGCCTTCCGGCTGGCGGCGTATTCGCGCAATGCGAGACGGACCAACGCCGCACGATCGGGGGCCACACCCTGCGCGATGGTGCGGTCCATCAGTTCAAGCTGTTGCTGGTTCAATCGCAGTTTGACGATCGTTTCGTTCATGGCATTCCCTCCGCAGCGATCCGAGAAGGCAAAATCCTGTATACAGAGAGTTGCGCTCCAGGAGACATCCGGTGTTAGTTATTCCCGGTTTCGCCGTGCATTCGAAGCGCAAACTTTAAGCGTTGTGCTGCCATTTATTCGAGCGCACCGACCAAAATTGCCTCATCCTGTGTACGAAATCCCGACCTATCGTATGCGCAATCGCGGACGCATTCTCGTCCGACGGCGCATGCGGATTTCGGATGAGCAAGAAATCGACCCGGGTTGATGTTGCCTGCCAGGCGCTGCGCCAGGCGATCATCGAGCAGGCGTTGCCGCCGGGCACGAAGCTGCCGGAGGACGAACTCGGCGCCCAGTTTCGCATGAGCCGCACGCTGGTGCGCGCGGCGCTAGCGCAACTTCAATCGGAAGGCCTGGTCGATGCGCCGCCGCGCCGCACCGCCACCACTGCCAAACCGACGCTGGAAGAGGCGAGGGAAGTCTTCGAGGTCCGCCGCACGCTCGAGCGCGAGGTGGTGCGGCTGGTGATCGCGCGCTGGCGACCGGAATTCGGCGCCGAGCTCGAGGGGCATGTTCGCAAGGAAGAAGCTGCGCGCAAGGCTGGCGAAGCGAGAGTCTCTATCCGTCTCGCCGGCGAATTCCATATCAAGCTCGGCGAGCTCGCAGGCAACAATCTGCTCCGCCGCTATCTCGGCGAAGTGGTGTCGCGCTGCTCGCTGATCCTCGCGCTCTACGGCCGGCCGCATTCCGCAGACTGCGCCGTCAACGAACACCGCGAGATTGTGGCCGCGCTGCGCAGCCGCAATGCCGAGGCCGCGATCGAGCTGATGGACCATCACCTCGGTGCGGTCGAGCACCGGGCGCTGCTCGATCAGGATCGCGAAGCGCAATTCGATCTCGGCGCGGTGCTGTCCCGCTACACGGAGACGACGGACACCGGCAACGGATCAAAGATCGCGCGGCTGCCGCGGCGGAAGACACGGGCCGCGAAATGAGCGGGGACAGGATTTCATCACCAGTGTCACCCAAGCCGCGCCAAAGGTTCGGCGATCAAGGAGAGTATCAATGACCACGCCTCCGCTTTCCCGCCGAACCTTTCTCGCTGGAGCCGCCGCAAGTCCCTTCGTTCTTTCCGCCCTCGGCCAGCCGGCGCACGCCGCCGATCTCACGGTGGGCATCATCTATGTCGGCTCTCGCCAGGACTATGGCTGGAACCAGGCCCATGCCGTCGCCGCCAAGGCGCTCAAGGATGTGCCGGGCGTGAAGGTCGTCGAAGAAGAGAACGTGCCGGAGACCGTGGCGGTTGCAAAAACCATGGAGTCGATGATCAACATCGACGGTGCGACGCTGCTGTTTCCGACCTCCTTTGGCTACTTCAACCCGTTCATGGTCGATGCGGCGAAGAAATATCCCAAGGTCGAATTCCGCCATCCGACCTCGCTCTGGCAGGCCGACAAGCATCCGGCCAACGCGGGTGGCTATTTCTGCTATCTCGACCAGGGCCATTATGTGAACGGCATTGCCGCGGGCCTATCCACCAAAGCGAACAAGATCGGCTATATCGCTGCTAAGCCGATCCCGCTGGTGTTGCGCAACGTCAATTCGTTCATGCTCGGCGCGCGCAAAGTTAATCCAAACGTCACGGTGCAGCTCATCATCACCGGCGATTGGGCCCTGCCGGTGCGCGAGGCGGAAGCCGCGAACGCGCTGGTCGATGCCGGCTGCGATATCATCGCCTGTCACATCGACAGCCCGAAGGTCGTGATCGAGACCGCGGAGAAGCGCGGCGTGAAGAGCTGCGGCCATAACGCCAACCAGGCGGATCTCGCGCCCAAGGGCTTCATCACAGGCGCGGAGCTGAAGTGGGAGACGGTCTACAAGGGCTTTGCCGGCATGATCGCCAAGGGTGAGAAGCTGCCAAACATGGTGATCGGCGGCTACGACAAGGACATGGTGGTGAGCTCGCCGTTCGGCGCCGGCTGCAGCGAAGCCGGCCGTAATGCCGCCACCGCCGCGATCGCCGAGTTGAAGGCGGGCAAGCCGATCTTCATCGCTGGAGTGAAGAGCAATACCGGCAAGGTCATCACCTCCAAGGACACCAGCCTCTATGATCCCTCATTGGAGACGACGGACTATCTGGTCGAGGGTGTCATCGGCACAGTCTAAGGAGCCCAGAGGCCGGCGGCGCCGGCGCTAACTCGATAGTATCGGGGGCTATTTCCGGCGATTTGGAGGGACGGGGATAAAAATTCTTCCCCGTGGGGGCACCGGGGAACGTGCTTCCAAGTCGCTGCCGCAAAAGACATTTCGCTACCATTGCTTCCTGGCCGCAATTGACGACATTTAGGGACGGTTTCAATGGAAGCGGCCATGAGCAATCCCGGATTTGATGCGTTTGGCGAGCCGATGACGGCCGAGAGCGTTCGCGCCCCTGGGCGTGCGTCCTCGTGGCTGCTGCGCGCCGGCACCGGCGCGTTCTGGCTGCTCGTCGCTGGCATCGTGATCGCCCGCGCCGCCTATTTTGAGGCTGGCGTCTTCAATTTCGACCGCGCCGTTGCCTGGGCGCAGGGCCTGTTCGCAGCCCTTTGACGTTCCATCCTGCACTCTCATTATAGATAGGGTTCCAGCCGAAATCGGCTGGCTTGCGGGCCATTGGCCCGCTTGAATCGGACGTGCGCCTCAGGCTCCAGAACATAACTTCTCGTTACTGGGGAAATCGGAGAATATATTAGCCAAAACATCACGGTAGGCGCATAAATTATTCCCGATAGGGAGTGCCACCGTGGCGGACAATACCAATAGCATCAAGGAAACAGCGCGGCGCCCGAGTGCCATCGCCCGCACCTTTAGCCTTTTTCCTGGCATCCTGCTGTGCGGCGCGATCACGCTCGTCGCGGTCGGCGTCCAGCATCTGGAGGAACGGGCCTTCGACCATCCCTATGTCGAAGCCCTGGTGATCGCGATCCTCCTGGGGATGGCGATCCGTACCGCCTGGAATCCATCCGAGCGATGGCGCTCCGGGATCGCCTTCAGCGCCAAGCAACTGCTCGAAGTCGCGGTCGTGCTGCTGGGGGCCTCGATCAGCTTCGCCGCGATTGCGGCGTCCGGCCTGGCGCTGATCGGTGCGATCGCGGGGACGGTTGCGATCATGCTGGCGCTTAGTTTTGGGGTCAGCCGCATGCTCGGCCTGCCGCCCAAGCTGTCGATCCTGATCGCCTGCGGTAATTCCATCTGCGGGAATTCGGCCATCGCGGCCGTTGCCCCCGTGATCGACGCCCACAGCGACGACATCGCCTCGTCGATCTCATTTACCGCCATTCTCGGCGTGCTGATGGTGCTGGGATTGCCCTTGCTGATCCCGCTCCTGGGATTGACGGCGACGCAATACGGCATCCTGGCCGGACTTACGGTCTATGCCGTTCCCCAGGTGCTTGCGGCGACCGTGCCTGCCGGCATCGTCAGCACGCAGATCGGGACGCTCGTGAAACTGGTGCGCGTGCTGATGCTGGGACCGATCGTGATCGGCCTCTCTTTGTTCGTCGCCAGCCGCCGCAAGCACGAGAAGGCGGCGGCGATCAGTCCGTTCAAACTGGTGCCCTGGTTCATCATCGGCTTTCTGGTCCTTGCCGCGCTGCGATCGTTCGAGCTCGTTCCGGATGCGGTGGTCCCCCTGGTGACGAAGACGGCGGTTTTGCTCACCGTGCTGTCGATGGCGGCCCTTGGGCTTGGCGTTGATATCCGCGTCATCGCCACCGTGGGAGGACGCGTGACAGCCGCGGTCACGCTCTCGCTATTGGTGCTGCTCGCCATCAGCATCGGGCTCGTCCATCTCTTCAGATGAGAGCGTCCGGCAGCGCACGATCTCGAATTGTACACAATGGCACGGCGTTTGCTTAACCCCTGATCAAGAATTCTCTTGTTTGGGGTGAGCACGTCATGGCGAACTCAAGCGATCCATTGGGGAAGATCGTCGCGGAGCCGGAGCCGATCGAGCTCGACTGGACCAAGACCGCGCTCGTCATCATCGACATGCAGCGCGATTTCATGGAGCCCGGCGGCTTCGGCGAAACGCTCGGCAATGACGTCAGCCAGCTTGCGCGCGCCGTGAAGCCGATCGGCGCGGTGCTGTCGGCGGCGCGCGGCACCGGCATGCTGGTCATCCATACCCGCGAAGGACATCTGCCCGATCTTTCCGACGCGCCGCCCGCCAAGGTCGAACGCGGCGCTCCATCCTTGCGCATCGGCGATCCCGGTCCGATGGGGCGCATCCTGATCCGCGGCGAGGCGGGCCACGACATCATTCCCGAGCTCTATCCGCTCGACAGCGAGATCGTGATCGACAAGCCCGGCAAGGGCGCGTTCTACGCGACCGAGATGGGGGATGTGCTGCAGAAATACGGCATCGAGAATCTGCTGGTGTGCGGCGTCACCACCGAAGTGTGCGTCAACACGACCGTGCGCGAGGCCAATGACCGCGGCTATCGCTGCGTCGTCATCTCCGACGGCTGCGCATCCTACTTTCCCGAATTTCACGAGATGGGTCTGAAGATGATCAAGGCCCAGGGCGGCATCTTCGGCTGGGTCGCCAGCTCAGCCGCTGTACTGGAGGCGTTGGAGACTTCGAAGACATTAGCTTAGGGACATTGCATGAGGGTACGAGTCACACCTGGAGATGCCGATCGCGGCATCGGCGGAGTGAGCTCTCAGCCGTCATTGCGAAGAGCGCAAGCGACGAAGCAATCCATGTCTCCGCAAGTGGCTCTATGGATTGCTTCGCTTCGCTCGCAATGACGTGGAAAGACGCTACCCGCCCTTGACTGCACCTGCGGTGAGTCCAGCGACGATCTGGCGCTGGGCGAACACCGTGAGCAGCAGCACCGGGAAGGTCACGAGCAACGCCGCCGCAGCCAGCGGCCCCCAGCTCAACTGGTCGAACGAGATCATGTTGTAGACGGCGACAGGTAACGTCCGCGTCTCGCGTCCCGCCAGCACGATGCCGAACACGAAGTTGTTCCAGGAGAAGATCACCGCGAGGATGAAGGCGACCGCGAGTCCCGGGCGTGCGATCGGCAGCGCGACGTGACGGAACACCTGCCACCGCGTGGCGCCATCGATCCGTGCGGCTTCCTCCAATTCCAGCGGCGTGGTCTCGAAATAGCCGATCATGATCCAGATCACGATCGGCACGGTGACCACGAGATGGATGATGATCTGCGGCACCAGCGTGCCGAGCAGCCCCAGCCATTGGAACAGCAGGAACAGCGGAATCAGATACGACAACCCCGGCGTGATTCGCGCGATCAGGATCACGATCGCGGATTTATGCGCCGCCATCCGCGCGATGCCGTAGCCGGCCGGCACGCCGACCAGCATCGCGAGCAATGTCGCGCTGCCGGTGACGACGAGGCTGTTGACGAAATAGGTCAGGAAGCGGTTGGAGGCGAGCACGTCGGTATAGTTCTTCCAGGCGAACTGCTCGGGGATGAACACCGGCGGATAGGCGGCGTTGTCGATCTCGTACTTCAGCGACAGCGAGATCATCCAGAGGAAGAACAGGATCGCCGGCGACACGATGATGAACACCGAGAACCAGAGGCCGATCCGGCCCAGCAGTTGACGCGGGCTCATGCGCCGCCTCCGATCTCGGTCCACAGCATCCGCTTGCGCAAGTAGAGCAGCACCGCGGCGAGCAGGACGATCAGCAGGAAGAACACGACCGCAATCGCCGAGCCGTAGCCGAGGTCGTAATAGACGAAGGCGACGCTGTAGAGATAGAGGTTGATGGTCTCCGACGCCGAGCCGGGCCCGCCTTGCGTGATCGCGAAGATGATGTCGAAACTCTTCACCGCATCGATCATGCGGATCATGCCGGCGATGAACAGGAACGGCATGATCAACGGCAGCGTGATGTAGCGGAACATCTGCCAGAAGCCGGCGCCGTCGATCTCCGCGCTCTCGTAGGGTTCGGTCGGAATCGCGGCGAGGCCGCCGAGCACGATCAGCATGACCAGCGGCGTCCATTGCCAGGTCTCGACCAGCACCAGCGATGGAATGACGCTCGCGGGATTGAACACCCAGAGCTGCGGCGGCAGGCCGACCAGCGACAAGAGGTAGTTGAGTACGCCGAGCTGCGGGTGGAACATCATGGTCCAGACCAGCGCGATCGCCACGGGCGTGGCCATCATCGGCATGATGAAGACGCCGCGCAGGAAGCCGCGTCCGGCAAAGCGCTGGTGAAAGACGACTGCTGCGAGCGTGCCGAAGATCAGCGGCAATATCACTGACAGCGCGGTGTAGAAGATGGTGTGTCCGACCGCCTCGACGAAACGCGGATCGTTCGGCAATCGCAGATAGTTGGCAAAGCCGACGAAGGTCGTGGGCGAACCGACTTTCCACTCGTTGAAGCTCATCCAGATCGTGAACAGCCAGGGGAACACAATCACGGCCAGCACGACGATCAGCGCCGGCAGCACGAAAGGCCAGTAGGTGGGGCGATGCCATTGCTGCTCCGGCGCGGCGGAGGTTTCCGCCGCGGCCGGGCTAGTTTCCGTTATCGTGCTCACGCTTTTTCGCTGCGTTCCAGGATGGGCCGGAATTGCTCGTGTGCTTTCTTCAGTTCGGTCGCGGGATCGGCGCCCGAGAGCGTTGCGGTCAGCGCGGCGCCGACGATGTCGCGGAATTCGGCGACAGGGATGATGACGGGCAGTCCGAGCTTGCTGATCTTGGCGGAGTCGACGACGGACTTCAGCCATTCCTGCGTCTTCACGCCCTTGGCGACTTCCGGGTCGTTCACGATCGAATTGCGGAACGGCACGCCGCCGCCGGCCTGCAGCAATCGTGCGGCTTGCGTCCTGGAAACGACCCATTGGCAGAGGAGGTAAGCGGCTTCCTTGTTCTTGCTTGCCGCGGCGATGCCGATGCCGTCGCCATAGGTCGAGGAAAACGCGCCCTTCGGTCCGGCCGGCACGAGGGTGTAGCCGACCTTGCCGACGACGCGCGAGGCGGTTGGATCTTCCAGCGGCGGCGCCCAGCCGTCGGCGTCGATCCACATCGCCGATCTGCCTTGCGTGAATGATGCCATCGACTCCATCCAGTTGAAGCCGGCGACGCCGGGCGGCGCCGATTTGGTCAACAGCCGCTGGTACAGCTTGGTCGCTTCGATCGCCTCGGGGCCGTCGGTCAGGATGTTGCCCTTGCTGTCGAGGAATTCGCCGCCATAGTTCAGGTAGAAGTTGGTCCACATCGCCATGTTGGCGTTGCGCAGGCCGCGCCCGACAAAACCAAAAGTGCCTTCCTTGGGGTCGGTAAGCTTCTCGGAGGCGACCACCATCTCGTCCAGCGTCTTCGGCACCTCGACGCCTTTCTTCTGGAATAGCTCCTTGTTGTAATAGAGGATGAAGTAGTCGACCGACCACGGCAGCGACAGCATCTGGCCCTTGTCGTTCTTGGCGTATTGCTGTCCGGCGGCGGAGAAGTCGCTCTCGACCAGGTCAGGCGGCGTGAAATTCGGGTCCTTCAGGTAGCCGGAGATATCGGCGAGCCAGCCGCCCTTCTCGAACTGCCGCTTCTGCACATGATAGCTCAGATGGACGACGTCGAAGCTCGGTTTGCCCGAGGCGAGCTCGATGACGCATTTCTGGCGCTGCTGCTGCTCTGGGATCTGCTCGGACTCGACCTGGATGCCGGTGAGCGCGGTGAATTCCTTGATGTATTTTTGCAGATTGTCGCCGCGCGGTCCCTTGGCGAGGATCACCTCGAGCTTGGTGCCGTTATATTTCTTCCAGTCGATGTCGGCGCGCGCCGGAAATCCGGTGAGGCTGAGCGCGCCGGCCGCAGCCGTGCCGGCCAAAAGCTGCCGGCGCGAGATCTGGTGATCCGTCATGTATCTCTCCCTGGTCGTTTTTTGTTTGGGAGAGATACTAGCGTCTGCGCGGGCTCTGCCTAGCCCTAATGTGCGCGACAATACACTACAATTGTCGCGCGAGCTGGTGGTGAGTTATGCCTTGACGAAGGCAAGCAGCGTCCCGTTGCTTGCTGCCGGCGGTACGCAGATCGCGCCCGCACTGTGCACGCCGATCGAGCCCAGCGCCTTTTCCGCGGCGGCAAGATCGGCCGCGATCACAAGACCCGCGCCGCCGCGCTCGGGCAGGGCGGCCAGCGAAACGCCGGGATAGCGCTTGCCGAGTTGATCCGTGGTCACGAACAGGAAGTCGGCGCGGTCAGAGCCCGAGGGGACAGTGACGGCGCCGTCGGCTTCGTTCCTCACTGCGACATCAATCATTTTGGACAGATGCGCAGCATCCTTGGCGGGCTCGGGTGTCACGATCAGCACCTGCCTCAGGCGCCTTGCACCATTGGCATGCGTCATTAATTCGGGAATCCACACCGTCTCGCGGGTCTTGTGTTGGCAGGCGAAGATGCGCACGCCGCCCGGCGCCTCCTCGGTCGGCCATTGGAAGGTGCGGAATTTGGCTGCTGAGACCGTGCCATCAGGCATCGTCACCGGCCGCTCGAAATCCGTCGGGCCGATCGGCGTGTAACCACGCGCGCGAATCTCCTCGGCGCCTTCAGCCGAATCGACCGCGGTGAATGCAATGCGCTCGATGCCTTCGCCGCGCTTCTCCAGGAATGCCCGCGCCGGCGCGTTGTGCTCGGTCGGGGTGAGCACGCCGAGCAGTTCGACGTAGTCGGGGTCGAGCATGATGGTGTAATTGCCGGACCCCATATGCGCGCTATGGGTGCCGCGCGGCGAAACGGTGAAGCCGAGATGCTTCCAGTTGTCGGCAGCCCGGTCGAGATCCTTCACCATGATCACAGCGTGATCGATTCCGATGACGTTCTTGAGTGACACTCTGTTGTTTCCCCGGCATGGATAGGTGGCGTACTACACTAAACAGATCGATCCGGCGCCCGCAAGCCGACGTTCCCATGGATGCGGCGCCGCCGAGGAATGATCGTGAAGAGATTGATGATGGAAAGACTAGATGTCCGCTGGCCCGATTCCCTATGGGCAGCGGTGACGCCCGCTGGACCTGATCTGCCCGAATTGACCGGCACCCGGCAGGCCGACGTGGTCGTGATCGGCAGCGGTTTCACGGGGCTGTCGACCGCGCTGCATCTGCGCGAGGCCGGCGTCGACGTGGCGATTGTCGAGGCGATGGAGCCGGGCTGGGGCGCCTCGGGGCGCAACAACGGCCAGGTGATCCCGACCTTGTCGAGGCCCGATCCGGAGGACATCGTCGCCAAGCATCGCGCAGCCGGCGAGCGCTTCGTCAGCCTCTTGCGCGACAGCGCTTCAACGCTGTTCGACGTCGCCGGGCGATACAATATCCAGGCCGAGCAGGAGCAGGCCGGTTGGGTGCAGCCAGTGCATTCGCCCGGCCGCATCAAGATCGCGGAGCGGCGGGTGCGGCAGTGGTCGAAATTCGGCGCGCCCGTCGAGTTGCTCACGCGCGATCAGGTCCGCGACATGCTGGGCTCGGATGCGTGGTACGGCGGTTTCTGGAACAGGAGTGGCGGCCACATCAATCCGCTGGCGCTGGCGCGGGGGCTCGCACGCGCAGTCCTCGATCTCGACGGCCGCATTTATGCGCGCTCGCCCGTGGAGAGTTTTGAACGGCAGAATAACCGCTGGGTGGTGAAGACCGCCAAAGGCGAGATCTCAGGCCGCGCGCTGGTCGTCGCCACCAATGCCTATAGCGGCGAGATCGTGAAATCACTGGTCCCGGAGATCGCGACCGAGGTGATGCCGGTGCTGTCCTGGCAGATGGCGACGCAGCCATTGTCGGACAATGTCCGCAAGTCCATCATCCCAGGACGGCAGGCGATGTCGGATACCCATGGCGAGCTCTATTTCGCGCGCTACGACGCGCGCAACCGCCTCGTCACCGGCGGCGCCGTGATCGGTCCGGGCGACAAGGCTGCGCGGCTGAAGGCGAGGGTGGCCGAGCGGCTGCAGCGTCTGTGGCCGCAGATCGGCGACATCTCCTTCGACCACGTCTGGAACGGCTATGTCGGCATGACCACCGATTTCCTGCCACGCTTCCACCAGCTCGGTCCCGACGCCTATGGCTGGACCGGTTGCAACGGCCGCGCGGTGGCGCTGACGATCGCAATCGGCGCCGAGTTTGCAAAGGCGGTTCGCGGCGTGCCGGTGAAGGAATTGGCGCTGCCATTCACCGAGCCGCAGCCGATTGCTGCGCATGGACTGCTGCGAAAGCTCGCGCCGTTGATGCTGCTGGTCTACCGCCGTAGGGATGCCCGCGAGATCTAGAGCATGAAGCGCTGGGGCAATTGGAGATCAGTTCAGTAAGAGCATTCGCCAAGATACCAAGCCGTGCCGAGAGCGGTATCCGTTAAGAGAGCATTCCTGACTTAACTCGGATGTGGTCCAATGTCGCGCAGGGTTCACTCGAAGACACAAGCAGCTCGCCGCAAGCTGTTCCAAACCTTGGCCTAACAGACCGCAATCGCCCGGCTTGATGTGCGACTGGCTGCCCCGGGTTCCGGGCCGGAAAATCAGAGTTTGGAGTCAGCGCCTGAGCATCTCGAAAGCTGAAGAAATACCGGAACGGTTCTAGAGTCACCGCGTTTGGTTGCGAAGGATTCCACCTCTATTCAGCGAGCCAGTTGCACAGGAATCCCGACTACAATCATTCAACTACAATCAATAACGAGGAGGCAACAAAGATGGCAAATCCACGCCAAGAGGATAAGTCTACTCAAGCCGCCGAAGATGTAGTTCGGCGCGTAAGCGAGAGAACTGCTGAGCAGACCAGACGGATCGGAGAAACCACGGCTGAGGCCAGTCAAGAGATGGCTCGGGCCAGCGCCGATCTGCTGCGGCAAAACGCCGAGACGGTACAGAGCGCCCTGCGATTCGGCCTGGACATGACGACGGCGCTCATGGGTCGCTCTACCGATCAACTTGGTGGTGTACTAGGACTATCGGAGGAAGCGCAACGTGCAGCCGAAAGGTCGGCTCACAGCGCCGCCAGCGTCCTTCAGTCCACCACCGCAATTGCCAAAGGGATGAGTGGCATGTCGCAAGAGTACCTCGCGTTCGTCCGGCACCAAATGGAGTGCAGTATGAACCGCATGAACGAATTGTGGCGCTGCCGAACTCCTCAGGATGTTGTCGCGGTCCAAACTGACTTCATGCGAGAAACCGTGGAGAATGCTGTGGGATGCGGCCGGCGGATGGCCGACATGTCGCTCAAGGCCGCGGACGATACCGCAAAGCGCATGGCTCAGACTATCGAACGGCGCGCCGCCTAGAGCATACTCGCTGTTTCGTGCTCGCGCGCGAACTCGCCGCCGGGAATCGAATCCAGCAGCGCCTTTGTGTAGGGATGCTTCGGGTTGCCAAACACTTCGGCGGCCAATCCCTGCTCGACGACCGCGCCATCCTTCATGACGGCGACGAGGTCGCAGATCTGCGCGGCGACGCGCAGATCGTGGGTGATGAAGATAATGGAGAGGCCGAGCCGCTGGCGTAGATCGGCCAAGAGCTTCAGCACCTGCGCCTGCACGGAAACGTCGAGCGCGGAGACGGGCTCGTCCGCGACCAGCACGTCGGGCTTCAGCGCCAGTGCCCGCGCCAGCCCGATGCGCTGGCGTTGGCCGCCGGAGAATTCGTGCGGGTAGCGGTCGCCAGCGGATGGATCAAGCCCGACAAGCTCGAATAGTTTCCTGGCTTCGGCAATCGCCGTCGCGCGCGGCGTGCCGTGGACTATGGGGCCTTGCGCCACCAGCTCGGCGGCCTTGCGGCGCGGGTTGAGCGAGGCAAACGGATCCTGGAACACCATCTGGATATGCCGGGTTTGGCGGCGGACTTCCTCGCGCGACAGTTTTGCCCAGTCCTTGCCATTGAGCACGATCGATCCGGAGTCGGGATCGATCAGGCGTACGATGCAGCGCGCCAAGGTCGACTTGCCCGAGCCGGATTCGCCGACGATGCCAAGCGTTGCGCCCTTGGGCAGATCGAGAGAGGTCTCCTTGACCGCGGCCGTGACGCGCGCGCCACGTCCGAGGAAGCCGCCGGTGCGATAGGTCTTTGAGACGTTGGCAATCGTCAGGATGTTCTCGCTCGACAGCACCCGTGGCGGCGGTGCTTTCAGCGGCGGTACGGCGGCGATGAGCTGCTTGGTGTAGGGGTGCGCCGGGTGGCTCAGCACCTGGTGAGCCGTGCCTTGCTCGACGATCCTGCCATGCTGCATCACCACGACGCGATCGGCGATCTCGGCGACGACGCCGAAATCGTGGGTGATGAACAGCACTGCCGTCTTCTTGCGCTGCTGCAGGTCGCGGATCAGCTTCAATATCTGCGCCTGCGTGGTGACGTCGAGTGCCGTGGTCGGCTCGTCCGCGATCAGGAGCTTTGGATCGAGCGCCAGCGCCATCGCGATCATGGCGCGCTGGCGCTGGCCGCCGGAGAGCTCATGCGGATAGGCCTTTGCGGCCAGCTTGGGATCTGGAATACGGACGTCGGCGAGCAGCGCCAGCACGCGCGCATTGATCTCGGCTTTCGACAGCTCGGTGTGGATCGAGAACATCTCGCCGATCTGGTCGCCGATGGTGCGCAGCGGATTGAGCGCGGTCATCGGCTCCTGGAAGATCATGGCGATGCCCGCGCCGCGCACCTCGCGCATCTCGGCCGTATCCGCGGCGCAGAGATCGCGGCCCTCGAACAGCATCCGGCCATTCTCGATTTTAACCTCGTTCGGCAACAGCCGCATGATGGCGTTCGCCATCATCGACTTGCCGGAACCGGATTCGCCGACCACGCAGAGGATCTCGTTCGAGGCGATCGACAGCGAAACGTTCGACAGCGCATGGGGCCGGTCGGCGCCGTCAGGCAGGCGCACGCTCAACGTCTCGAGCGAAAGGATGGTCTCGCTCATCGGCTCTTCAGCCTCGGATTGAGTGCGTCGTTGAGCCCCTGGCCGACCAGCGATACCGCGAGCACGGTGATGAGAATGGCGATGCCGGGGATCGCCGAGACGTACCACTGCACGCGCAATACGTCGCGGCCGAGCCCGATCAAATTGCCCCAGGAGGCGACGTTGGGATCGGACAGCCTAAGGAAGGCGAGCGCGCTCTCCAAGAGGATCGCGACCGCCATCACGACGCTGGCATAGACGATGACCGGCGGCAGGGCATTGGGCAGGATCTCGCCGAGCATGATCTTGATGTCGCGCATCCCCAGCGTCTTGCCGGCCTGGACGAATTCGCGGTTGCGCAATGAGAGGAACTCGGCGCGGGTCAATCGCGCTGGCGCCGGCCAGGATACGACGCCGACCGCGATGGTGACGGTGGTGAGCGTCGAGCCGAACACCGCGACCAGCACCAGCAGCAGCACGAAATTCGGCAAGGTCTGGAATGCCTCCGTGATCCGCATCAGGACATTGTCGACCCAGCCGCCATAGTAGCCGGCAAAGGCGCCGACCAGGATCCCGATCAGGATCGCGATCGCGGTCGCGACGCCGCCGATCAGAAGCGATATCCGCGCGCCGTAGAAGATCTGCGCGGCGATGTCGCGCCCGGAATTGTCGGTGCCGAGCAGGAAACGCGGATTGGAAAACGGCCAGATCAGCGGACGTCCCGCGAGCGACAGCGGATCGCGCGGATAGAGGAATCCGGCGCTGATCGCCATCGCGATCACGACGAGCAGCAGGATCAGGCCGATCACCGCGGCGGGGCTGCGGAAATAGCGTTTCAGCGCATCCATGTCAGCTATCCGCCGCGATCCGCGGATCGAGCCGCGCATAGAGGAGGTCGGTCACGAAGTTGACCACGATCACGAGCAGGGCCGAGACGAAGACGATGCCGAGCAACGTGTTGAGGTCGCGCTGCACCACGGACTCGTAAGCCAACCGCCCAAGCCCAGGCAGCGAGAACACGCTTTCGACCACCACTGAGCCGCCGAGCATGGTTCCGGCCTGTAGCCCGATCAGCGTCACCATCGGCAGCAGCGCATTGCGCAGCACATGCCGCGTCACAACATGGGTCTCGTCCAGGCCCTTGGCGCGGGCGGTGCGGACGAAATCGAGGTTAAGCACCTCCAGCATCGAGGCGCGCATGATGCGCAAGTAAATGGCGAGGAAGATCAGCCCGAGGGTGAAGGTCGGCAGCACGAGGTGTCTTGCGATATCGAGCACGCGCCAGATGCCGGTCTGCACGGTGCCGATATCCTCGAAACCGCCCGACGGCAGCCATTGCAGATAGACCGAGAACACCACGATCGCCATCAGGCCGAACCAGAAGGAGGGCGTCGCATAGAAGATCAATCCGAGCGTCGAGATCAGCGTATCCGGCCAGCGGTTGACGCCGCGCGCAGCGATCACGCCGAACACGAGGCCGAAGAAGAACGCGAACGACAGCGACGCCGTCATCAACAGGATCGTCGGCGGCAGCCGCTCCAGGATTACGGAGGCGACCGGCTTGCCGTAGATCGACGAGAATCCGAGATCGAGCCGCACCAGGCGCCAGAGATAGTTCGCGAGCTGCATCGGGACCGACAGGTCGAGCCCGTAGAACTGGCGCAGCTCGCGCGCAGTCGCGGCGTCGCCACCACCCATCTGCGCCATCAGCGCATCCACGGTGTCGCCCGGTGCCATCTGCAACAGCAGAAACACGCCGATCAAAATCAGGAATAGGGTCGGGATCGAGGCGGCGAGCCGCCGCCCCGCAAGGCTCAAGATGCGCATGCTCTCATCTTGACGTATTAAGGATCACGCGGAAAGCCAAAGATCGTGCCAGCTCGACGAGCCCCAGCGGGGCGTGTTGGAGTGGTTGCGGGCTTTTGCGGTGATGACGGTGACGAAGATCTGTTCGATCGGCATCCAGACCGGCAGTTCTGTATTCACTTCCTTGACGAACTCGGCATAGAGCGCCTTGCGCTTGACCGGATCGACCTCGGTGGCCGCATCGTCGATGGTCTTGTCGACCGTCTTGTCTTCCCAGCCCCACTGGTTGGTCCAGGGCGCACCCTTGGGCTGGCCGGAACGATACCAGACCGTGGTCGAGACCGCGGGATCGTTGCGGTACTGGTGCCAGCCGGTGGCAAGGTCGAAGGCGTGGTCGTCATAGACCTGCTTCAAGAACCCGCCGCCGTCATTGCGCACGATCTCGACGGGAATGCCGATCTCCTGCAGCGATTGCTGGACGAAGGTCGACCACAGCGAGATGTCCTCGCCCCACGGCGCAGGCAGCAGCCGGAGCGAGAAGCGCGTGCCTCCGGCGCCCGGCTTGAAGCCGGCCTCATTGAGCAGCGCGATCGCCTTGGCCTTGTCGTAGGGATATTGCGGCGTATCCGGGCCGGGATAGAAGTCGGTGGAGGTCGAGGGGATCGGGCCGGTGCCGAGCTTGGCGAAATCGCCGAGGAAGTTCTCGATGAAGAACGGCACGTTGATCGCGTGCGCGATGGCGCGGCGGACGCGGATGTCGGAAAGTTCCTTGCGGCGGAAGTTGAACTCGATCGTATTGGTGCGGGCGTTGCCTTCGTTGCCCTTGGTGGAGACGATGAAGCGCTTGTCCTTGCCGAGCCGCGCCATGTCCGAGATCGTGAGTCCCGAGAACGGGCTGTAGTGCAACTCGCCGGCTTCCATCTGCGCCGCGGCGGCGGCGCGGTCGGTGATCACCTTCCAGACGATGCGGTCGAGATAGGGCGCGTTCGGCCGCCAGTAGTCCGGATTGCGGTCGGCGATGATGTATTGCCCGCGCTCATATTTGACGAACTTGAACGGGCCGGTGCCAACAGGCGCCAGGTTGGTCGGGTTCTGGCGGATGTCGCCATTCTCGTAGAGGTGCTTGGCGGAGACGTAGCCGAGGTCGGGCAGGGCGCGCAGCAGCAGATTGAGCGGCATCGGCCGCTCGTAGCGGAAGATCGCGGTCTGCGGGTCCGGCGTGTCGACGGCGGTGAGGAACAGTTGCAGCGTCGAGCCGTAGTTCAGGATCTTCTTCCACATGTTCATCGCGGTGAACGCGACGTCGTCGGAGGTGAACGGCTTGCCGTCGTGCCAGGTGATGCCCTTGCGCAGTTTGAAGGTGACGGTCTTGCCGTCGGGGGTGGCTTCCCAGCTCTCGGCGAGCACGCCGACCGGCTTGCCGTCGGCGTCGAGGTCGACCAGGTTCTCCTGGATCTTGCCGCCGATGATGTAGACGCCGGTCGAGGCCTGCAGGCTGGGATTGAGCTGGCGCTGCTCGGCGCCGTAATGGACGTTGAACACGCCGCCCTTGCGCGGGGTCTCCTGCGCAAATGCCCGCATCGGGTTGATGACGTTGGCGGCGATGGCGGCCGACGTCAGAAGCGCGGTGCGGCGGTTGATCTCGAGGCGGGTGAAATCCATACAAGGTCTCCAGGAGTAGCGTCGGGCAGCGCACGGCATGGGGGCCGCAGGCCGTCTTTAGCCGATGTTATGCGGGGAGGGGAACCCCAGGTCATTTTCTTAATTGCCGCGCAATCTGAACGATCATTCTCCTGACCCCACACCGGGCGGGCGCTATCGGCTGCGGCTCAATGAGGCAGGCTTCGGCAGGGACCGCGAATCACTGAGTGCGAATCTGCAGCGGAAAAATAGAGGTCGGCGGGATGTCGGATGGCCCGCTGAAAGGGCTGTTTGAGGCGACGGAGGGCCTCGACCAGCGAAAAAACCCGGGAAAAACGCAGGATTCCGGTGTATCAGCGGCGATATAGTTGTGAAGAATGCTGAAAACCCTGTTTTTTTAGCCAGTTTCCGCCATAACGTGCCGTTTCCAGAATCAATGGAGCAACCATGGCTACCCAATTGTCGAAGTCGCAACTGATCGAGAAGATCGCGACCACCACCGAACTCTCCAAGCGCGACGTCAAGAACGTGATGGATACCCTCACGGACGTCGGTCATAAGGAGCTGAAGAAGAACGGCGTGTTCCTCGTCCCCGGCTTCGCGAAGTTCGTGGTGATCAAGAAGCCCGCGACCAAGGCGCGCAAGGGCACCAACCCCTTCACCGGCGAAGAGACGGTGTTCAAGGCCAAGCCGGCCCGCAAGGTCGTCCGGGCTCGCCCGGTCAAGGCCGCCAAGGACGCGGTCTAAGGCAAAAGGCCTCCGGAAGCGGGGGCCTTTTTGCTATGAAGCGCGCCCGGTTCGCGTGAGGCCTGACCCTCTATCCTCCGCAACGCGGGGCGCGGCAATCAGCGCTCGTGGGAACAAGCCATCAAAGCGAAAGCCCCACGAGCAAGGCCATGCAGGCCAGGTGGCCGGCGACGATGAGCGCGAGATGAAGAGGACCGGGCACCGCACGTCTCCTCTATTGGCTCGGGACCGTCGACTCCCTCCCTCTGCAAGGGGAGGGCGGGGTGAGGGTCAGCCACGGGCGCTGGCGTTCGTGGAGAGAGAATCCCCACCCGGTTTGCGCTTGCAGCGCAAACCGACCTCCCCTTTTCAAGGGGAGGTGACACTCCCAGCTAGTTCAGACTCGATAGCTTGCGCGTAACAGAGCGAAGGCGAGTGGGTCTGCTCATGTCTATCCCTTTTTTTAATTTCGCTCGCCCATTGCGTAGAGAACGCGTGGGCTTTCCATCGAGTGTATGAGCGGAGCTCTCGCAGTCAACGAAACGGAAATCTGAATTAGCGAGGCGCGCGACAAAGAACGTCTCGTTGGTTTCCTCCGCGGAGAAAGCGCTACGCGCGCCGTTGCAAGACGGCTAAATCCCCACGCGATTGGGGGTAGCGCGCAGGCTGCCGACAATCGTGTCACGACGAAATCGTTTCATCGTCTGCCGCTGGGATCGTGGAGATAATCCCTTTCGCCCGCGCAACATTCGAAATTCCATTTCATTGACGATGACACGATCGCACCGCATCATTTGTGCGTTGCTTTGAGTGCGAATGGCGCCGGAGAAATCCGCCTTTTTACAGCAATAGCTCTGAACGAAATGCGTGCGCGCCGAGTGGCTCGCGCGAACGGCGGAGCCACGTCGAATGCAGGGGTGAAGATGTCGATTGAAGAGAAGAAGAATAGATTGGCGATGGATCGGCGGACGCTGTTGCGCGCCGGTGCGGCCGCAGCCTTTGCCGCGCCGATCGGGGCCTTTGGTGCGCAAGCGTTTTCCGCGCGTGGTGTGGTACCGGCGATCGACTTCTCCGAGTTTCCCATCTGCAAGACGGCATCCGATGTGCCGCCGCTGACCGGTGCGCCGCGCAAATTGAAGCTGTCATGGAATGCGGGCGCGGTGTGCCTGGCGCCGCTGCCGGTCGCGATCGACTACGGCTTCTTCCAGAAGCAGAACCTCGACATTGAGCTCGTCAATTACAGCGGCTCGACCGATCAGTTGCTGGAGGCGATCGCCACCGGCAAGAGCGATGCCGGGCTCGGCATGGCCTTGCGCTGGCTCAAGCCGCTGGAGCAGGGCTTTGACGTCAAGATCGCCGCCGGCACCCATGGCGGCTGCATGCGCGTGCTGACCCGCGTAGGCTCCGGCGTCGACAAGCTCGCCGACCTCAAGGGCAAGATCGTCGCTGTCGGCGATCTCGCCGGCCCCGACAAGAACTTCTTCTCGATCCAGCTTGCCAAGCAGGGCTTTGATCCGAACAAGGACGTCGACTGGCGCGCCTATCCCGGCAACCTCCTCAACGTCGCGGTCGAGAAGGGCGAAGTTCAGGCGTTCCTCGCCTCCGATCCGCTCGCCTATCTCTGGCTGAAGGACAGCCAGTACAAGGAAGTCGCCTCCAATCTCGACGGCGAATATCGCGACAAGACCTGCTGCATCGTCGGGCTGCGCGGCTCTCTCGTGCGCAACGAGCCGCATGTCGCACGCGCGATCACCCAGGCGCTGCTCGACGCCGCGATGTTCACCTCGCAGAATCCGGAGAAGGCCGCGAAGTCGTTCCAGCCCTATGCGCCGAAGGCAGCTTCGCTCGCCGATCTCGAGGCGATGGTGCGCTATCACACCCATCACCATCACCCTGTTGGCGAAGTCCTGAAGCGCGAGCTGAAGGGTTATGCCGACGATCTGAAGACCGTCTCGGTGTTCAAGCAGAGCACCGATACGGCGAAATTCGCGGAACGGATCTATGTCGACGTATTCAGTGTCTGACGCATCGGCCGCAGCCGGACAGGCGGCAGCAGGTGCCGGCCCGGCCTGGCTCGAAAGACTCCGCAGCGGCGGCTATAGCGCCGGCCTTGCCGCCGGCGTCGTGTGGTTGGCGTTCGGTGCGTCCTGCCTCTATTGGGAAGATCTTGGTGACTGGTCGCGAACGCACGGGCTTGCGATCGGCGCGTTCGTGATCGCAGCGCTTGCGGTGCTTGGCACGCTTGGCGCCGATTTCCTCGGCGGCGCCGGGGTGGCGCTGCGCCGGCGCGCGCCGTGGCTGCTGGCGCTCGGGATATTCTTCACGTTGTGGGAGATCGCCACCGCAAAATTCGGCTGGCTGCCGCTGCCGTTCTTCCCGCCGCCGCAGTCGATCCTGGAAGTCTATACCGATGATCTGCCAAAGTTGCTCGACAGCGTCATTGCGTCCGTGAAGCTGCAGCTTGGCGGCTATTTCATCGGGGCCGCCATCGGCTTCCTGACCGGCGTATCGATCGGCTGGTCGCAGAAGGTCGGCTATTGGGTGCATCCGGTGCTGCGCTTCATCGGTCCGCTACCCGCGACCGCCTGGCTGCCGATTGCGTTTTTCACCTTCCCCTCGAGCTGGAGCGCGAGCACCTTCCTGATCGCGCTTGCGACCGGCTTCCCGGTGACGGTCCTGACCTGGTCGGGCGTTGCCAGCGTGCCGAACGCCTATTACGACGTCGCGCGGACGCTGGGAGCAAAGCCGTCGTTCCTGGTGCTGAAAGTGGCGATCCCCGCGGCGCTGCCGCATGTCTTCGTCGGCCTTTTCATGGGGCTCGGGGCTTCGTTCGCCGTGCTGGTCGTCGCCGAGATGATCGGTGTCAAGGCCGGCCTTGGCTGGTATCTGCAGTGGGCGCAGGGATGGGCGGCCTACGCCAACATGTATGCCGCGCTGATCGTGATGTCGCTCCTCTGCTCCGGTGCGATCACGCTACTGTTCAAGACGCGAGACCGGCTGCTGGTCTGGCAGAAGGGCGTCGTCAAATGGTAGCCGCTGCATTGGCTGAGGCCGTCACCACTCCCGCGGTCGGCGCCGCGCTCGATATCGAGCACGTCAATCACGCCTTCGATATCGACGGCGCCGAGCTTCCAGTCTTGGATGACGTCACCCTTGCGATCGAGCCCGGCGAATTCGTCGCGCTGCTCGGCCCGTCCGGCTGCGGCAAATCCACGCTGCTCCGGCTGGTCGCAGGACTAGAGAAGCCGCGCAGCGGCGTGCTGCGCGAAGACGAGGTCCGCATCGCAGGCCCGCACCCGTCGCGCGTTGTCGTGTTTCAGGACCCGACGCTGTTTCCCTGGCGCTCGGTCTGGGACAATGTCGCGCTCGGGCTGGAGGCGCAGGGCATCCTGAAAAGCCAGCGCCAGCGTGTCGACGCGGCGATCGATCTGGTCGGTCTCTCCGCCTTCAGGAAAGCCTATCCGCACCAGCTTTCCGGCGGCATGGCGCAGCGCGTCGCGCTCGCGCGTGCGCTGGTTAACGATCCGAAAGTGCTCATCCTTGACGAGCCGCTCGGCAAATTGGATTCGCTGACGCGGATCACCATGCAGGCCGAGATCGTCTCGCTCTGGCAGCGCAAGGGCTTCACCACGCTGCTCGTCACGCATGATGCGGAGGAGGCGCTGTTCCTTGCCAACCGCGTCATCGTGCTCAGCGACCGCCCAGCGCGCGTCAAGGCCGACATCAGGGTGGATCGGCCGTATCCGCGTCATCGCGGTGATCCCTATCTCGCCGATCTGCGCCGGCAGATTCTCGGCCTGCTTGGGCTCGACGCGACATGGTGACGACGGCGGCGAAAGAGCGGCTGCCGTCCGAAGCGCCGGACCATGTCGCGCGCGCCTTGCAGCTTGCCGAGGGCATCGCCGAGCGGGCGGCGGCGCACGACCGCGATGCCAGCTTTCCGTTCGAGAATTTCGCGGACCTCGCGAAAGCGGGTCTGCTCGCGCTGACCGTCCCGGCCGCGCTTGGCGGGGCAGGGGCGGGTGCGCGCGACGCTGCGCGCATCCTTACCATCATAGGCAAGGCCGATCCGTCGACCGCGCTGGTGCTGTCGATGCATTACATCAACCATCTGGTGATGGCGCGCAGCCCGCGCTGGCCCACACGTCTGTCGCGCAAGCTTGCCAAGGAGACGGTCGAAGGCGTCGCGTTGATCAACGCGCTGCGTGTCGAACCCGAACTGGGATCGCCTGCGCGAGGTGGATTGCCGGCGACGATTGCGCGCCGCACCGATACCGGCTGGCGGCTGAGCGGCCGCAAGATCTATTCGACCGGCGCGCCGATCCTGAAATGGTATCTGGTGTGGGCCAAGACCGACGAGCCGGAAACCCGCGTCGGCCAGTTCCTGGTGCCCGCGGGCTTGCCCGGAACGAGGATCGAAGAAACCTGGAACCACCTCGGCCTGCGCGCCAGCGGCAGTCACGACGTGATCTTCGAGGACGTCGTGTTCCCGCTCGATTACGAGGTTGACGTCCGCAAGCCGGAGGAGTGGACCGCGCCTGATGTCACCCAGGCGACCGTCCATGCCATCTTCGTGGCCGCGATCTATGATGGCGTCGCTCGCGCCGCGCGCGACTGGCTGATCAAGTTCCTGCGCGAACGTGTTCCGGCCAATCTCGGCGCCCCGCTCGCAACATTGCCGCGAGCCCAGGAAATCCTTGGCGGCATCGAGGCGCGGCTTGTCGTTAATGCCCGCCTGATCGACAGTTTTGCCGGTGAGTTCGATGCCGGCTTGCCGCTCAGTGCGACCGAGTCCAATATCGTCAAGCTGACGGTGACCAACAATGCCGTCGCCGTGGTGGAGGACGCGCTGTCACTTGCCAGCAATCACGGTCTGTCGCGACACAATCCGCTGGAGCGGCATTTTCGCGATGTGCTGTGCGGCCGCGTCCACACCCCGCAGGATGACTCCACCCGCATCGCCGCCGGACGCCTGGCGCTAGGCATCTGAACAACAGCCAACAAGATCGGAGCTTCCCCATGTCCGTCGAGTTCATCGGCTTCATCACCAACAACAATGCGTCGGAGACCATCGTCCGCTCCGGTCCTGTGCTCGATCCGCCCTATATCGAGACTGTGGCCAAGGCGCATGAGCTTGCCGGCTTCGACCGTGCGCTGCTCGCATTTCACTCGACGACGCCGGATGCGCTGCAGGTCGCCCAGCACGTGCTCGGCATCACCAGGAAGTTGAAAGTGATGATCGCGCAGCGGCCGGGCTTCACGGCGCCGACGCTCTTGGCGCGCCAGCTTGCCACGCTCGACCAGTTCTACCCCGACCGCGTCTCGCTGCACGTCATCACCGGCGGCAACGCCACCGAACTGCGCCAGGACGGCAATACGCTCGACGACAAGGACGAGCGCTACGCGCGCACCAGCGAATTCCTCGACATCGTCCGACTGGAATGGACCAGCGAGAAGCCGTTCGATTATCGCGGCAAGTACTACCAGGTCGAGCGGGGCTTTTCGCAGGTCAAGCCGCATCAGAAGGGTGGCATCTACACTTTCATCGGCGGCGGATCGGATGCCGCGGTCGAGGTCGCGGGCAAGCACGCCGACACGTTTGCGCTGTGGGGCGAATCTTATGCGCAGGTGCGCGACGTCACCGCGCGTGTGCGCACTGCTGCCGCCAGGCATGGCCGACCGGTGCCGCGCTTCAGCCTCTCGGTGCGGCCGATCCTCGCCGATACCGAGGAGAAGGCGTGGGCCAAGGCGCAGGCGATCCTCGATCGCGCCACCGAGTTGCAGGATCAGACCGGCTACCGCAAGCCGGCCGACGGTCATGCCACCGCGGGCGCAAAGCGGCTGCTCGCGCTTGCCGACCAGGGCACGCGCATCGACAAGCGGCTGTGGACCGAGATCGCCAAGCTGACCGGCGCCAACAGCAACACCACAGCGCTGGTCGGCACGCCTGAGCAGGTCGCCGAGGTGTTCGCCGATTATTACGACCTCGGCGTCAGCCACTTCCTGATCCGCGGCTTCGATCCGCTGATCGATGCGATCGACTATGGCCGCGAGCTGATTCCGCTGACGCGGAAGCTGATCGCCGCGCGCGATTCGACGCGTGGGATTGCCGCCGAATGATCCGGTTCGCTCTCGCTATTCTGCTCGCGCTCGGCGGCATCTCCGCTGCAGCCGCGCAAACCACTCTGCGCGTCGGCGATCAGAAGGGCAATTCGCAGGCGGTGATGGAAGCCGCCGGCGTGCTCAAGGATGTGCCCTACAAGATCGAGTGGAAGGAGTTCGCGGCAGCCGCGCCGCTGTTGGAAGCGCTCAGCGCCGGCGCGATCGATACCGGCCTTGTCGGCGATGCGCCCTTCACCTTTGCCGCCGCGGCAGGCGTGCCGGTGAAGGCGATCGCTGCCGTCCGGCAGTCGCGCGAAGGGCTCGCGATCGTGGTGCCCGAGAAATCCGCGATCAAGAGTTTTGACGATTTGCGCGGCAAGAAGATCGCGACCGGCCGCGGCTCGATCGGTCACCAGTTGATCCTGGCCGCGCTCGAATCCAGGGGTTGGCAGGCGAGCGACGTCCAGATCGTCTTCCTCGCGCCGTCGGACGCCAAGGTCGCCTACACGCAAGGATCGGTCGATGCCTGGTCGACCTGGGAGCCCTATGTCAGCCAGGAAGAGGTGCTGTTCAAGTCGCGCCGTGTAATCACCGCGGAGGGTATCACGCCCGGCCTCGGCTTTCAGGTCGCAACGCCAAACGCGATCAAGGACAAGCACGAGCAATTGCAGGATTTCGTCCGCCGTCTCGCCGCGGCACGGGCATGGTCGCAGAACAATGTGGCCGGCTATGCCGAGACCTGGGGCAAGCTGATGAACATCCCGACCTCGGTGCCGTTGAACTGGCTTTCGCGGGCCAAGATCCAGATCACGCCGATCGATGACAATGTCGTGAGCGATGAGCAGAAGACCATCGATCTCTATCACCGCTGGGGCTTGATCAAGCAGCAGCTCAACGCCGCCGAGATCGTCGACCGCTCATTCGCGACTGCGATCGGCAAGGGCACGGGCTTGTGAGCCCGCGTCAGTGTTCGACCTCGACCGCTCGCCCCAGCCGTCATTGCGAGCGAAGCGAAGCAATCCATGCCTCCACAAGCCGAGAAATGGATTGCTTCGCTGCGCTCGCAATGACGGGGAGAGAGCGGTGGCTCGCAATGACGCGTGGGCCGCACCTCCCGAAAGCGTGATCGGCGGAAATAATCCGCTTGGTGAGTCGAGAGCGCCGAAAGGATTTTTCACGTTTCATCCTCGCAAGAATGTCAACGTTGCTATTTCTTGGACTCCCTTGCCGGGGCGGTTCACCCGGCCAAAATGAAGCAGAACGAACAATGGAGTCCGGGAGACCACCATGGGCCTGCATGAAACCAAAATCGAGTCGCTTCCCTTCGTCACTGCCGAGCTCAACTATCTCGCCCCGGTAGCGGGCAAGCCACGTACCTACGCCTTTGATCCGCCACCCGGCGAGCCCAAGTCGACGGCGCTCCCCGAACCCCACAACGTTCCGATCTTCGACGGCCGTCTGATCGCCAACCAGTTTTCGCTCGACCGCGAAGGCTTCGCGCTGGTCAAGCATCCGACCGCGGTGAGGAACTATTACGACGATAACGAAATCAGGCGCGTCTACTATCCCGCCGTCGAAGCCTTCCTGAAGGCGACGTTGAAGGCCGATCGCGTCGTCATCTTCGACCACACTGTGCGCAAGCGCGTCGAGGGCGCACCTGATGTGCGTGACGGCACGCCGCGACAGCCGGCGACGCGGGTTCATGTCGACCAGACTGATCTGTCCGGCCGCAACCGTGTGTTCGAACATCTGCCGGATGAGGCCAATGAACTCGTCAAGGGCCGCGTGCAGGTGATCAACCTGTGGCGGCCGATCCGCGGGCCGTTGCGCGATGCGCCGCTGGCGATGGCCGACGGCCAGTCGGTGGCGCCGGGCGATCTGATCGCCTCCGACCTGATCTATCCGAACCGCCAGGGCGAGACCTATTCGGTGAAATATAACGCGAACCATCGCTGGTTCTATTTCCCGGAGATGACGCCGGACGAAGCGCTGCTGCTCAAGTGCTACGATTCCGCAACCGACGGCCGCACGCGCTTCGCGCCGCATACGGCCTTCATCGACCCCACAACCCCGACTGATGCCGAGCCTCGCGAAAGCATCGAAGTGCGGACGTTGGTGTTCCACAAACACTGAGCTGCCTAATACCTAGGCACAGATTGGCGTTCCCGGCCTATTGGTGATACGCCGTCCCGAAATTCCTCGGAGACGAGACGATTCGTGGGCGGCGTTACCAAAGAAGATGCGGGGTCCAGTACCCGCACGCTGATTTTTGCTCTGTTGGCCTTGGCTTGCGGCCATATGCTATCGACCCTGCTGCGGACGATCCCGGCCATCAGCCTCGACCTGATGGCCGCCGATTTCGCGACTCCGCCGCAGACGCTCGCGAGTCTGACCTCGATCTACCATTTCGCCTTTGCCGCATCGCAGGTTCCCGTCGGCGCCGCGATGGATCGCTTCGGCGTTCGCCCGGTCTCGCTCAGCCTGCTCGTTGGAACCATCTTCGGGGCGATGGCATCCGCGTTCGCGACCGGACCGGGGAGCTTCCTCGTTGGCCAGCTCATGCTGGGGATCGCGACATCAGGCATGCTGATGTGCCCGATGACGCTGGCTGCGAAACAGCTTTCCCCGATGCAGTTTGGCCTGTGGTCGGGCGCCATCCTGTCGATCGGCAACATCGGCATGCTGCTGTCGTCGAGCCCGTTGGCCTTCGTGGTCGACCGTTTTGGCTGGCGGGCGGGGTTCTGGATATCGGCGATTGGCGGCGTTGCGGTGCTGCTCGCGGTGTTCGCGCTGGTGCCGAAACAGCCGGCCGAGCACAAGGACGATTCGTCGCCGCTTTCGCAAATGATGGAAGTCTTGCGCCTTGGCCTGTCCCATCAGCTCCGGGGCCTCGTCGCCTTGTCGCTGGTCTCGCTGGCGGCATCGCTGGTGCTGAGGGGATTGTGGGGCGGGCCGTGGCTGATGGACGTCAAGGGGCTGACGCGGATCGAAGCCGGCAACCAACTCGGCCTGTTCACGTTGGCGCTGATCGTCGGGCCGGTCTGCATCGGCATGGTCGATCGCAGGCTCGGCCACCGGCGCACCGTCGTTGCGGCAACCCATTTCGTATCGGCACTGCTGCTTCTCCTGATGGCCCTGGGAGCGCCGGGTTACCCGGTATCTGGTCTGTTTGGCGTCGCCGTCATGCCGCCGCAATATGATCTCGTCCTGTTCGTCCTGATCGGTCTTGCCGTGTCGGCACAGCCGCTGCTCTACGGCATGACCAGGCAGCTCGTTGACGCCCAGAGCGCCGGCAAAGCGCTTTCGGCGATCAATCTCTCCTTCTTCCTCGGCGCGGCGCTGATGCAGTCCATAACCGGCGCGGTGGCGGCGCTCTACGGATTGCCGGCGGTGATGATGTTCATGGCCGCGGCCCTGCTGGCCGGCACGGTGGTGTTTTTGATCTATACGTCCCGGGCGGCGGCGATAAAATAACCGATGTTCTCCGCTTGGTTGGCGTCGATGGAAGTTCCTTTCGGCGCCGGCGGTCCATGATCGCTCGATCGCTGCAACGCACCATTTCATTTCTCTGCCCATATTTACGCGCTATTGTTGTGGGTGGGGAAAACGCAGCAGGCTGCTATCAGAGCAGGTTTGAGGCGATGCTGATGCAACGAACAAAAGCAAGATTGTCGCTGTCCCTCGTCGCCGCACTGCTTCTCGCGTGGGCGTCGTCCAGCGCACAGCAGGCGTCCGAGGGAGGCGCCGCGGACAATGAAATCCGCATCGGCAACGTCATGCCCTACACCGGCCCGCTGGCGGCCTTCGCGACGATCGGCAGGGCAGAGGCCGCCTATTTCGACATGGTCAACGAGCGCGGCGGCATCAACGGACGGAAGATCAAGTTCATCTCCGTCGACGACAGCTCCAATCCGCGCACTGCACTTCAGCAGACGCGCGACCTGGTCGAGAAGGAGAACGTGCTGCTGATGTTCGGCTCATTCGGCACGCCGAGCAATCTCGCGACCCGGACCTATCTCAACGACAAGAAGATCCCGCAATTGTTCGTCGCTTCGGGCGACGAGGAATGGGCAAATCCGAAGAAATATCCGTGGAGCATGGGCTGGCAGCCGACCTTCCGCGCCGAGGGCCAGATCTATGCGAATTACATCCAGGCGTCCTATCCCGACCGCAAGATCGCCGTGCTCTGGCAAAACGATCAGTTCGGGCGCGATCTGTTCAGGGGATTGCAGGAAGGGCTCGGGGATACCGCCGGCATGATCGTCGCCGATCTCGCCTTTGATGCGTCCGAGACCTCGATCCAGGTGCAGATCAAGATATTGAAGGATTCCGGTGCCGACATATTGGTCTTCAACGGGGCACCGGCGATCGCCGCCCGCGCCATCCGCATTGCCGCCGACCTGGATTGGCATCCGGTCTTCATCCTCGACAATGCCTCGGCCTCGATCGCGAGCGCGCTGCGGCCGGCGGGGCTGCAGAATGCGCTCGGCGTGATCTCGACATCCTTCCTGAAGGATGCCGACGATGCTGCATGGAAGGAAGACCCGCCGATCAAGGCATGGTCGGCCTTCATGGACAAGTACTATCCCGACGGCGACAAGGAGGACAGCTACGCCATCTTCGGCTACGCCGCGGCGGAGACCCTGGTCCAGGTGCTGAACCAGTGCGGCGATGATCTGTCGCGCGAGAACATCATGCGCCAGGCTGCGTCCTTGAAGAACTATCTCAACCCGGTCGCGCTGCCGGGCATCGCGATCAACACCGGCCCGACCGATTTCCGCCCGATCAAGCAGATGCGGCTGGTGCAGTTCGACGGCAATGTCTGGCAACCGATCGGCGACGTCGTCGAAAGCGCATTCTTGAACGGGCCGGGGGATAAGTGATTGCGCGGGACGAAATGCCGCTCCGTCGTCCCGGTCTGGAGCCAGAGCCTAGAGCATTTTCGGTTCTGATGGAATCAGAACCGAAGCTCTAGGTTTTTGTTTTGACGCGTTTTCTTCACGCGAACCGGTGTCCACTTCGCTCGAAAACGCTCTAACTACCGAGCCAGTCGAGCTACTCAAGTTGACCAGCCGCCATCGATGATGTGGATCGCTCCTGTTGTAAACGCCGACTCATCCGAAGCAAGATATGTGACGAGAGCCGCGACCTCGTCGGGTCGACCAAGTCTCCCGAGCGGCTGCCGCGACGTAAAGCTCTGACGTGCTGCAGCATGGTCCAGCCCATCCTTCAGCGCCTGTGCCTTTATGCGCGCTTGCAGAGAAGGTGACTCGATAGTGCCAGGGCAAATGGCGTTGCAACGAATCTGATGGGATACGAAGTCTGCCGCAACGGATTTCGTCAGACCGATCACGGCCGCCTTGGAGGCGCCGTAGGCGCAACGGCTCGAGACACCTTTCACGCTCGAAGCAACGGACGCCATGTTTATGATGGAGCCGCCGCGGCCAGCTTCGATCATCGCGGGAAGAAACGCCCGGATGGTGCGATACATCGCTTTCACGTTCAATTCGAAGCTCAGATCCCAAGCGCTCTCCTCGCAATGCAGAATATCTCCTGCGTGCACGTAGCCTGCACAGTTGAACAAAACGTCGATCGGTCTGAGCGATTCGGCGAATTGCCTTACCTCGACCGGATCGAGCACATCCAGGCGATGAGTTCGGAGAAGCAAGCCGGGATCTGCATCTCTTCTCAGCTCGTCGAGCGCGACTTGGTCGATATCCGTCGCCCACACCATCGCCCCTTCTGCGGCAAGCATCATTGCGGACGCGCGCCCGATACCATTTCCGGCCGCGGTCACAACGGCGGTCTTTCCACCAAGACGTTTGCTCATCTTGCCCTCTTCCGAACGGCCGGCATTCTCAGCCGATCCTTTGATTCCCGATCTGCCTTCGCATTGCTCCGAACCGGTTAGAGCGTTTTCGAGCGAAGTGGACACCGGTTCGCGTGAAGAAAACGCGTCACAACAAGAATCTAGAGCTTCGGTTCTGATTCCATCAGAACCGAAAATGCTCTAGGCAGGATCCTTCCTGGCTGCGGCGTCTAATTTGGCGAGCGGCGGCGCAAAGCGGGTGCGCGGTTCATTTTGCGGCAGACCCAGCAGGATGACTGCGGCACCGGCGGCAATCACCGACAGGACCAAGTAGCCGACGCTGCTATTGCCAAGGGCCTGCTCGGCATAGGTCTTGATCTGTGGCGAAAAGAACCCGCCCAGATTGCCCAGGGATACGATGAAGGCGATCCCGCTCGCCGCGCCGATGCCGCTCAGATATTGCGTCGGCAGACTCCAAAAGACCGGCTGCGACGAGGTCAGCCCCGGGACGGCAATACAGAAGGCGATCATCAGCAGAACCGGATTGTTGGTGAATCCGACGGCAGCCGATGCCAGAACGCCGGCGATGATCAGCACGACAGCGACCTGGCGGTGATTCTCATGCTGATCGGCGTATGCGGTCGCAAGCAGCGTGACGATCGCCGAGCACAGCCAGGGAAGTGCCAGTAGGAGGCCGATCGTAAAGTCGACTTTGCCCCCCATGGCCGAGGCGAGCTTTGAAGGGAAGTAGAAAGAGAACGGCGAGGTGCCGATTTGGAAGCAGAAGTAGACCACGATAAAGGCGATAACCCGCACATCCCTGAGCACACCGAGGGCCGAATGCTTCACCTGCCCCGCCTTGAGAGCTTCCTCCCGCGCGATTTCGTCGGACAGCGCCTTGCGCTCTGCCGGCGTCAACCAGGCCGCTTCCGCGGGCCGGTCGCAAAGATAGAAGAAGGCAATAACGCCAACAACGACTGCGGCCATCCCCTCGACTGCAAGAACAAACTGCCAGTCCTTTAGACCCAACACCCCATCGAATTGCATCAACAAACCGCTGAGCGGGCTCCCGAATACGAGTGAGAGGGGGACGCCGAGATAGAACAGGCCGGTCGCACGCGCTCGTTGCTTGGCCGGAAACCAGTAGGTCAGATAGAGCAGCACTCCCGGGTAAAAGCCAGCCTCCGCGACTCCGAGGAGAAAGCGCAGGACATAAAAGACGGTGTCCGAACGCGCGAATATCATCGCGGCGGAGATCAGTCCCCAGCTCACCATGATGCGCGCGAGCCAGGTGCGTGCGCCGACACGCGTCATGATGAGATTGCTGGGCACCTCGAACAGGGCATAACCGATAAAGAAAATGCCTGCTCCGAAAGCATAGGCAGCGTCCCCGATACCCGTATCGGCCTGATAGGCGAGCCTGACGAAGCCTATATTGACCCGATCGAGGAATGCGAGGACAAGCATCAGCATGAGGAACGGCAGCAAGCGCCATGCGGATCGCTGGATCGCGCTCTCTAGCGGCGAATCCTGGGTATTCTGCAGCATCATCGGACCTCCCTTTGTTTAAGCTTTGTTGTCTTCCGCAATGTCTCAATGCGGTTTGCGGCACTCGTCGCCGGGCCGCCTTCGCTTGACGAGATAGAGGTGCTCGCAGACGAGCACGGTTTCGTCGGACTGATTCAGCATCTCAACCGTTTCGACGACCACACCCACATCGGCGCGCTTGGCGTGGTCGCGCTTGGTCGTGATGCTTGCGTTGACGGTGATGGTGTCACCGATGAAGACCGGGCGAATGAACCGCAATCGGTCGTAGCCGTAGGACATTGCATGCGGGTTGATCGTGGACGCCGTCATGCCGATGCCGACGCTGAAGACCAGCGTTCCGTGTGCGATCCGCTGCTTGAAATCCTGCTTGGCGCACCACTCGGCGTCCATATGATGCGGGAAATTGTCGCCAGTCTGGCCGGCGTGGATCACAATGTCGGCTTCCGTGATCGTGCGGCCGAGGGTGCGGCGGCTGAAGCCGATCTGGTAATCCTCGAAAAAAAGCTCGCTCACGATCATGCGTGAAACTCCTTGACGTCCTCCCGACGCAGCAAGCGACGCCGCGAAGGCTCCTGCGCGCCATTATTCAAATATGGAAAGTATTTTCATATATGGAAGAATGTCAAGTGTCCCGAAAAAGCCGTCGAAAACGTCGGCGGCGCAGTCCGGCGGCAATCCGGTCGTGTGCTATTGTCGCCGCCCATGGGCCGCGGGTGAGCGATGACAAAGACACATGAGACGACGGAAGAGCTTTACAAGGCGCCTGCGCTGGACAAGGGCCTCGACATCATCGAACTCTTGTCGAGTACCGATGAGGGGCTCTCGCAGGCCGAAATCGCAAAGGCACTCGACCGTTCACCCAACGAGATCTACCGGATGCTGGATCGGCTGGTGCGGCGGTACTACGTCGTGCGGACCAGCGAAGATCGCTACGAACTGTCCCTGAAGCTGTTTGGGCTGGCTCATCGGCATCCACCCATGCGGCGCCTCGTAAGTCTCGCGCTCCCTGCGATGCGCCGCTTCACGCGTAAGGCGGAGCAGGCCTGCCACATGGTGGTTTATGACCGGGGCAGCGGAGTGGTGATCGCACAGACCGATGCTCCGGGATATTGGGGGCTCTCGATACGGGTGGGTTCGCATATCAGCCTGCTGAACACCGGATCGGGCCACGTCTTGCTCGCCTTCGTGACTGAGACGGAGCGCAAGCTGATGCTCGACGAGCGAGTGCCTATTCCCGGCGAGACTTCACCGGAAAGGTTCGAGCAAATCATCGCAAAGGTGCGACAGCGAGGCTACGAGGTTCGTCCAAGCCAGCAAACGGCCGGCGTCACCAATATTTCCGTTCCCATTCTCAGCTCGACCGGAATCCCGCTTGCGGCGCTTACCTGTCCGCATATTCGTCGCCTCGACCGCGACGATGCGCCACTACGAGACGATATTCTCGCGATGCTGCTCACGACGGCAGGCGAGATTTCCGCTGCCGCGGGCGTAGCCTGAAGTCCGCCGACCTAGTGCCCTGCCAGTGATTCTCAGGTTGCGGGTGCCCACCCGGTATTCGTCACGTCGGAGCTTGCCATTTGCTTATAAGTACCATATTCATATAAGAATGATAGCCTCGGAGCGGATCAACCGCAGGGGTGCTTCTGCAGTCCGGCGCTGCGAGCGAGAACTTGTCCGACAGAAGGTGGCCCGATGTTCGAAACGACGCTCCCCCTCGAAGGTCTTCTGGTCGTCGACTTGAGCCAATTTCTATCCGGTCCCTATTGCTGCCTCCGCCTGCTCGACCTCGGAGCGCGGGTGATCAAGGTCGAACGGCCGGAGAGCGGCGACCTGTCCCGTCGCCTGTATCTCAGCGACGCAGAGATCGGCGGTGACTCCACGATCTTCCACGCGATCAACCGCGGCAAGGAAAGCCTTGCCCTCGATCTCAAGGACCCGAACGATTTGGCAGCGCTGCGCACGCTCCTCGCGCGCGCGGACGTCGTGGTTCAGAATTTCCGTCCCGGTGTCATCGAGCGGATTGGGCTCGACTACAATGCCGTGAGAGCGCTCAATCCGCGCATCGTCTACGCATCCATCACGGGCTACGGCAAGGAGGGGCCGTGGGTGCAACGCCCGGGCCAGGACCTGCTGGCACAGTCCCGGTCCGGCGTGATGTGGCTGAATGGCGACGATGCCCAAGGGCCGGTCCCTTTCGGGCTTGCGGTTGCCGACATGATGGCTGGCGCGACGATAGCCCAGGGTGTTCTTGCTGCCCTGGTCCGACGCGGCGTGACTGGTGAGGGCGCTCATGTGGAGACAAGTTTGCTTGAAGCGCTCATCGACTTCCAGCTCGAGGTGCTTACGGTACATCTGAATGACGGCGGACGACTCCCCAGCCGCTCCGCGCGTCGCAGCGCTCACGCCTATTTGGCCGCGCCATATGGCGTGTATCCGACCAAGGACGGTTTCCTGGCGATCGCGATGGCGCCGATCCCGAAACTCGCCGACCTGCTCGGCCTGGATGCGCTCGCCCCCTATCGCGACGACCCCGCGAGTTGGTTCAATGACCGGGACGCTATCAAGACCATCATCGCCCATCGGCTGGCCGAGCGAACCAGTGACGACTGGCTCTCGATCCTCGAGCCCGCCGACATCTGGTGCGCGAAGGTCCTGACCTGGCCTGAATTGCTGGAGAGTGAGGGCTTCAAGTCGCTTGATATGCTGCAAACCGTGTCGCGCGAGGATGTCAGCATCCGGACCACGCGCGTGCCGCTGCGTCTCGACGGCTTCAGGCCGAAGGGCGGTCAGGCGGCGCCGAAGATCGGCGAGCATTCGGCCGCGCTTCGCCGGGAGTTCGGGCTGTGATCCATCTCAAGGGCATGACGTGGAGCCATCCGCGCGGCTACGATCCGCTGGTCGCGTGTTCGGAGATATGGCGACGGCGCAGCGGAGTGAACATCACCTGGGAGCAGCGTTCGCTTCAGGACTTCGAAAGCTTCCCGGTGATGGAGCTCGCCGACCGCTATGATCTGATTGTGATCGATCATCCGCATGTCGGGCAAGTCACCGAGGAGAAGTGCCTGCTGCCGCTGGATGTCACGGGCCGCGCGACGGAGCGGACTGTGCTCGAGGCCGCATCTGTCGGCCCATCGTACCTTTCGTACAGGTGGAATGGAAGACAATGGGCATTTCCGATCGACGCGGCCACCCAGGTCCAGGCGTTTCGACCGGACCGGCTGGCGCAAGCTCCGTCGGAATTCACCGAAGTGATGGAACTGGCGCGGCGCAGGCGAGTGGCCCTCCCGCTGCGGCCCCCGCATTCCCTCATGGTGTTCTACACGCTCGCAGCGCATCTCGGCCAGCCATGCGGCGTTGAACGGTCCTGTTTCGTGGATGCAGAGACAGGCCTCGAAGTGTGGCGCAGGATTCGCGAACTTGCCGAATTGATCGATCCCGCGGACCTCGACCGCGATCCGATTGCTGTGTTCGAAAGGATGGTCGATGATGCCGCGGAAATCGACTGTGTTCCGTTCATCTACGGTTACGTATCCTACGCCCAGACGGGCTTTCGCCGACGACTGATCCGTTTCGCCAACATCCCGACGATCGGCTCGCGCAAGCCGATTGGCGCCGCGCTTGGCGGTACCGGAATTGCCGTTTCCGCCAAGACGCCGCACGCAATGCACGCCATCGATTTTGCCTATTGGGTCGCGAGCGCAGAGGTCCAGCGCGGGCCTTACGCCGCTGCCGGCGGCCAGCCCGGACATGCAAGCGCCTGGGACGATCCGGTTGTCAACAGCGCGACCGCGGAATTCTATCGGAGCACACGTGAGACGCTCGAGGGATCCTATGTTCGGCCACGATACAATGGCTATATGGCGTTCCAGGCGGCTGCGTCAGAGCGGATCAATTCAGCGGTTAGAGCGCGCGAAAATGGTCTTGCATTGATCGATGACCTCAATCGCCTGTTCGAGGCCGATCTTCCGATCGAACCCAGAGCATGATCCGGAAAAGTGGAAACCGGTTTTCCGAAAAGATCATGCTCAAACAAAGAGATGAGATCATGATCCGATTCCATCCAATCGGATCATGATCTAAGACGCCCGCTGCTCCGGCCTCGAAGAGCGGCGGCCCCTATTTCTTCCCAGCCTGCCCGTAATTCAGCAATCCACCCTTGCTCTTCGGCGGATGCGCGCGCAGGCCTTCTTCGTTCGGCTCGGTGCCCCATCCCGGCCGGTCCGGAATCACGAGATGGCCGTCGACGATTTCAGGCACATGCGTGAACAGCTCATGGTCCCAGGCGAGCCGGTCGATATCGGTTTCCATGATCCGCAAATTCGGCACTGCCGCGGAGAAATGCGCGTTCATCATGGTGCAGAGGTGGCCGTAGAAATTATGCGGGGCGACGTTGACCTCGAAATGTTCGGCGGCGCTCGCGATCTTCATCGATTGCCAGACGCCGTTCCAGGGCGTGTCGATGATCGCGACGTCCATCGCCTGCTCGGTGAAATAGGGCAGGAACTCTCGCAGGCCCAATAGCGTCTCGCAGGAGGAGATCGGATGCGGGCTCTGGCGGCGGATGTAGCCGAGCGCCTGCGGGTTGAAGGTGTCGATCTCGACCCAGAACATGTCCATCTTCTCGATCGCCCGCAGGATCTTGAGATAGCCTTCGGTCTTGGCATTGAAGTTGAGGTCGAGCAGGAGATCGACATCGGGCCCGGCGCCGTCGCGGATCGCCTCCAAATGCATGCAGAGATTGCGCAGCACCTTGCGGTCGACATTGATCTCGGGCTCGAACGGCGCTCCGAAGCCCGGCCGCCAGCCCTGCGGCTTGCCGTCGGTATAGACGAAGATGTTGGTCTTCAGCGCGGTGAAGCGCTTCTCGTGCACCTCGCGGCCGATCGCCTTGACGCCGTCGAGGTCGGTGATGGCCGGCTTGTACCAGTCGGGATGGTTGATGCGCCAGGTCGCGCAATGCGACCAGTAGACCCTGATACGGTCGCGGATCTTGCCGCCGAGCAGTTCATAGCAGGGCACGCTGAGCGCCTTTGCCTTGACGTCGAGCAGCGCGTTCTCGATCGCGCCGAGCGCCAGCGCCACTACGCCGCCGGCGGCCGGTCGGGTGGCGGAGAACAATTCCGCATAGATGCGCTCATGCTGCAGCGCGTTCTTGCCGATGATCCGCGTCGACAGCCGCTCGATCGCGGCGGTGACGCCGGGCGCGCCAAAACCTTCGTCGAACTCGCTCCAGCCGACGATGCCGTCCTCGGTCATGATCTTGACGAAATGGTAATTCCGCCAGCCGGCATCGCAGGCGAGCGTTTCGATGCTTCTGATGTTGGATGATTTGCTCATGGTTTCCTGCCCGGCGCTGTTGTTTCGTTGAGATCGATAACAACAATGGAACGGCCGGCGCGTCAATCACGGTCGAGGCAATCCAGATCGGCAGGTCGCGACTAGCTCTTTGGCGGAAACAGCATCGGCCGCTGCCGCGCGAAGGTCTGGCGTCCGCTCTTGAAACCCATGAGGACGTCAGGCAATTCCGCGATCGCGCCGCGGCCGCTATCGGTATCGAGCACGATGATGTCGGCGGGATTGCCGACGCTGATGCCGTAATCGCGCAGGTTCATCAGGCGCGCAGGGAGGTCCGTCACCAGATCGAGGCAGGCGTCGAACTCGTTGACGGCGGCATGGGCGATGTTGGCGTAGAAATTGGCCATCCGCAGCAGCGAAGCATCGCCGAACGGCGTGAACGGATTTTGCACGTTGTTGGTCGCGACCGAACACAGCACGCCGTCGGCGACGAGTTTGTGCGCGACGGTGAGGCCACGCGGCGCGTTATGCGTCGCGTCGCGTGCCAGCAGATAGAGGTCCGTCGCGGGCAGCACGGTGACCGCAACGCCGGCCCCTGCCAATCGTTCGGTCGCCGCCTTCAACCGATCCGGTGGCAGCGCCGAGAGCTTCGTGGCGTGGCCGATGGCAACGCGTCCCTGGTAATTGCGGCGCTCGGTCTGGCGGCACACCTCTTCCATATGCCACCATGACGGATCGAGGTCGAAGTCGAGATGCAGGTCGACGTCGACGTCGAACTCCTGCGCCAGATCGAAGATCTTCTCGATATGCGCGGTCGGATCGGTGTCAACATAGGGACAGCCGCCGATCGCCTCGCCGCCGTCACGCAGCGCCGCGATCAGCAATTCCTCGGCGCCGGGATCGTTGATCAGCCCTTCCTGCGGGAACACGCACGGCGACAGATCGATCGCCCAGGCATAATCGCGCTTCAACGCCTTGATCGCCTCGAAGCCGCGCAGGCCAATGCGCGGATCGATCTCCACATGCGTGCGCATCCGCGTCGTGCCGAAGGCGATCGCGCGCTCGATCACACGCGCGCCGCGGGCATAGATGTCCTCGACGGTGAAATCGCGCTTCATCGCCGCCACCGCGCGGATCGCTTCGCTGACGCTGCCGTGGTCATGGGCGCAGCGGCCGAGCAAGCACGCCTTGTCGAGATGAATATGGGTGTCGACGAAGCCCGACAGCACGAGCTTGCCGCCGATATCGATTTCCGCGGTCTCGCAGGCGAGATGTGGTTCGATTGCCGCGATCCGGCCGCCGGCGATGCCGATATCGACCGGCGTGCTCGCATTTCGCGTGCGCGCATTACGGAAGATGAGATCGAAGGCAGTTCGCATCGTCGCTAGCGTCCGCGCGCCGCCTTCGGCAGTTTCACGAGGCGGCCACTCTCCGCCTCTTCGGCATAGGGCGCGAGAATGTCGAGCAGGTCGCGGCCGCGCTGCGGGACGGGAGCGACCAGCGCGCGGCCTGCCACCGAGTCCAGATGGCTGTGCATCAGGCTCATCACCTTGTTCTCGTCGCCCCTGACCAGCGCCGCGATGATCGCGCGATGTTCGTTGATCGCGCATTCCGAGGAATGCGGCCGGCTGAACAGCGACAGCGTCAGGCAGCAGCGATAGGCGATCTCGCTGACATAACGGATCAGGATCGGGCTGTTCGTCATGTGCGCGAGCAGGATGTGGAATTCGGTCGCGAGCCGGATCGAGACCGGGTCCGAGCCGCCGCGGGCGCGGTCCTCGGCATCGACATGGGCATTCAATTCCGCGATCTGCGCCTTGGTGAGCTTGCCGGCGAGCTGGCGCACCACGAGGCGCTCCAACTGAATGCGGACATCGAAGGCGTCGCGCGCATCCTGCCAGCTCGGCGTCGCCACCACCGCGATGCGGTTGCGGCGCAATTCGACCAGCCCCTCGGCCGCCAATTGCCCGAGCGCGTGGCGCGCGATCGTGCGGCTGACGCCGAAGCGCTCGCCGAGCGAATCCTCCGGCAATTTCGCGCCCGGCTCCAGCGCCTGCTCGATGATGGCGCGGCGGAGCGCACGGCAGATCACGCTGACCTTGTCGGACGTTTCAGCAGTCTTGCTGGCCGCGCGCGGCGCCATCGGTTGGTCCCGTAAGTGCTTCGATGTCATTCGTAGCATAGGCGTCCAATAAGTGTGCGCACGAATTGCATGCACTTTGATAGTCGGATTGCCTAAATTGAATCCGCTTGAGCGGTACCGATTTCCTCGATCCAGCGTTGATTCCGCGGAAAAGTCCGGCTGGCATCTGGCTTGCATGCACTTTCTGCCGTGATGCGCATGCAAGCAAATTCCGACTTCTCGGGCGAGCCGGTTCCCTCCGGCAGCACGCCGATTGCCATTGAGCTGTCCGATGCCTCGGTGACGTTCGGTCGCGGCGACCGCGCGGTGCCGGCGCTGTCGAAGACGACCTTGCGGATCGGTGAGGGCGAGTTTGTCGCGCTGGTCGGTCCGTCCGGCTGCGGCAAATCGACGATCCTGCGATTGGTCAGCGGCCTGGTGCAGCCGACCACTGGTGTCGTCATCGTCGGCGGCCGCGAGGTGGCGGCACGCGCGATGCGGGTCGGCATGGCCTTCCAGAATCCGACCATGCTGCCGTGGATGACGATCGAGCGGAACATCATGCTGCCGCTCAAGATCGTCGAGCCGTTCCGCTCAAAATTCCGGAAACTGCGCAAGACCGAATTCCGCGACAAGGCCAACGCGCTATTGGAGCAGGTCGGCCTGAAAGGCTTTGGCGGCCGTTTTCCCTGGCAGCTCTCCGGTGGCATGCTCCAGCGCGCCAATCTATGCCGGGCGCTCATCCATGAGCCGCGCCTCTTGCTGCTCGACGAGCCGTTCGGCGCGCTCGACCAGTTCACGCGCGAGGAGTTGTGGTCGATCCTGCAGGGGCTCTGGATGACGCACAAGCCGACGGTGCTGCTGGTCACCCACGATCTGCGCGAGGCCGGCTTTCTCGCCAGCCGCATCTGCGTGATGAGCGCGCGTCCCGGTCGCATCCTCGACGACAGCCATGTCGGCTTTGCGCGGCCGCGCACGGTGGCGATGACCTTCGAACCGGATTTCGTCGCGCTGAACCAGAAGCTGCGCGCGATGATCGTCGATGCTCGCAGCGCGGTGCAGGAAGGAGCGGCCTGAAATGTCTGCACTCGATATCAGGCAGAAGGCGTGGTCAGCGGCGCTGATCGTGCTGTTCTTCGTCGCCTGGGAATTGTTCTGCCTGATGACCGGCATGTCCGACCTGGTGCTGCCGCGGCCGTCGCAGGTCCTGGTGACGCTGGTCGAGCGTTTTCCGGTGCTGTGGCCGCACATCATCCAGACGCTGGCGACCACGATGTTCGGCTTCGTGCTCGGCGTCGCGCTGGGCGTCGTGCTCGGCGCCTTCATTGGTGTTTCCAAGACCGCTTATGACACAGTCTATCCGCTGTTGATCGGCTTCTCTTCGATCCCGAAGGTCGCGGTGGTGCCGATCTTCGTGCTCTGGTTCGGCTCCGGCACTGTGCCGGCGGTTCTCACCGCGCTGTCGATCTGCTTCTTTCCGATCGTCGTCAACATCGCCACCGGGCTTGCCACCACCGAGCCCGAGCTCGAGGACGTCTTGAAGGCGCTGGGCGCGAACAAGTTCGACATCCTCTGGAATGTCGGTTTGCCCCGCACGATGCCATTCTTCTTCGCCTCGCTGAAGGTTGCGATCTCGTACGCCTTCGTCGGCGCGGTGCTCTCGGAGACCGTCGCCTCCAATCGCGGCATCGGCAATGTGATGATGACGGCGTCATCGAATTTCAACGTACCGCTGGTGTTCGCCGGGCTGTTCGTGCTCGCCGGCCTCGGCGTCGCGCTCTACGTCGTGTTCTCGCTGATCGAAGGCCAGGTCACCGGCTGGGCCACGCGCAAGAACGACGTGATTGCCACCTGAGAAAGAGTTTCATCAACCACCGTTCATGAGGTCGTCATGCTGAAGAAAGTGAGCGCCGCGCTGTTGGGTTTGGCCCTGTTCGCAGGGACAGCGTCGGCCGAGGAAACCACGATCAAGTTCACGCTCGGCTGGAAGACGCAAGGCTCGGATGCCGCCTTCTTCTACGCCAAGGACCATGGCTTCTTCAAAGAGGAAGGCCTCAACGTCGTCATCGACCAGGGCGAAGGCTCGGGCGCGACGGTAACGCGCATCATGTCCGGCGCCTATGACGCCGGCTTCGGCGACGTCAACGCCATCATCCAGAATGCCGCGACCAAGCCGCAGGATGCGCCTGTGATGGTCTACATGATCTGGAATCAGCCGCCGTTCGCGATCGTCGCGAAGAAGTCGAGCGGCATCAACACCATCAAGGATCTCGAAGGCCACACGCTCGGCGGCGCGCAGGGCACGCCGACCACGCGGCTATTGCCGGTGTTCGTGCACAAGAACGGGCTCGATGGCGAGAAGATCAAGATCTCCAACATGGCGCCGAACCTGCAAGAGCCGATGCTGATCAAGGGCGACATCGACGCCGCGCTGGTGTTCAACATCACCAGCTATTTCAATCTGGTGCTGAACCGCCAGGATCCGGAAAAAGACTTCAAATGGTTCTCGTTCGGCGATTACGGAATGGATCTCTATTCCAACGGCGTGATGGTCTCGCGCAAACTGCTCGCATCCAATCCGAAGGCCGTCGCCGGCCTGGTCCGCGCCATCAACAAGGGCCTGATCGCGGTCGCCAAGGATCAGAACGCCGGCATGAAGGCCGCGGTGAATTTCGACAATCTGATCAATGTCGACGTCGAGAAGCGCCGCCTGCAATATTCCTTCGACAAGCTGATCGTCTCGCCGGAGATGAAGGAGATCGGCGTCGGCGACGTCAAGGATGACCGCATGGCCCGCGCCATCGGCATCATCGTCGAAGGCTATCAGCTCACGCGCACGCCGACGCCGTCCGAAATCTTCACCCGCGAGTTCCTGCCGCCGCGCGCCGAGCGGGAGTTGGTCTACGTCACCAACTGAGATAATTTGCGGTCATGGCGAACGAAGTTCCGGCCCACTGCCTATTCGCCGGCTCTGACCGCGGCGTGCTTCATGACGTCGTGCTCCGGCACGACAACGGCATCATCACCTCCATCGATCAAATCGATCAAGGAGCGCCGCCGGCGGGGCCGCGCTCCTTCGTGCTTCCTGCCTTCGTCAACGCCCACGATCATGCGCGGCCGACCGCATCGTCCTTCGGCGCGCTCGGCATGCCCCTGGAGAGCTGGCTGTTGCGTTCCGCGCTGGGCTCGCCGGTCGATCCCTATCTCACCGCGGCTTCCGCGCTGGCGCGCTCTGCGCGCGCCGGCTGCGCCGCCATGATGGTGCACTACACCCGCCCAAGCGGAACCATGCCGCTGGTGGAGGAAGCAAAGGAGGTCGCGCGCGCAGCCTCCGACGTCGGCATCCGCATCGCCTTTGCGATCGCCGTGCGCGACCAGAATCCGGTCGTCTATGGCGATGCCGAGCCGGTGCTCTCAAATCTGTCCTGCGACGATCGCAAGACGATCGAGGAACTGTTCGTCCGCGCGCCGATGTCGCCGAACGCCTACATCGAACTGACCGACGCGATTGCCGCGGCGATTGCCGGCCCCAAGATCGATGTGCAGCTTGGCCCGGCCGGCGTGCAATGGTGCTCCAAACCGCTGCTGGAGGCCGTCGCCGAGAATTCGGCGCTGACCGGCCGCCGCATTCACATGCATCTGTTGGAGACGATCTACCAGCGCGCGTGGGCGGACCAGAACTTTCCTGATGGCATCGTCCGCTATCTCCGCGAGATCGGCTTTCTCTCCGAACGCTTGACGCTCGCGCATTGCATCCATGCGCGCCTCGACGAGCTGGACATGATCGCAGCCTCCGGCGCGCGCATTGTCACCAATTTCAGTTCCAACATGCATCTGCGTTCCGGCCTCGCGCCGATCGCCGCCGCACACAAATGCGGCTGCGCGGTCACCGTCGGTGTCGATGGCCTCGCGCTCGATGAGGACGACGACGTGCTGCGCGAGATGCGGCTGGTGCAGATGATGCACGGCGGCATAGGCTTCAAGCGGACCTGGACGCCGGCCGAGTTCTTCGCGCTTGCCATCCGCAACGGCCGCCGCGCGAGCGGCGCGCCGGGAAGCGGTGAGCTTAAGCCGGGTGCGCCGGCCGATTTCGTCACGCTCGATCTCGATCGTCTCGATCGCGACCAGATTCTGCCGGTCGATCCGCTCGATCTTTTGTTCGCGCGCGGCAATGCGTCGCTGCTCAAGGACGTCGTTGTCGATGGACGCACGATCGTCGGCGAAGGTCGTGTCACCGGTGTCGATCTTCCTGCGATTGAACAGGAGTTGCGCGCGATCTATCGCGGCAGCGCCGCGAAACTCTCGCACTTCCAGCGCGTGTGGCAGCCGCTTTCGACTTCGCTCGAAAACTGGTTCGAAGCGCAATTCGACTGTCGCTAAACGCAAGCACGTCAAAGCGAATTCCGCAACGCGGGAGAATTTTCCGCTTGCATCATCGCGCCCGCAAGGTTTGATGTTCGCAACAAAAAACTGAGCCGGTGCATCGTTCGCGCCGGCCACGCGGGGTCTTAAGGAAACGTGATGGGCGCGTTGTCGCATCTGCGGATTGTCGAGATCGGGAGCGCGGCTGCGATCAGCTATTGCGCGCGTTTGTTCGCCGATTTCGGCGCCACCGTGCAGAAGGTCGAGCCGCCGGCGGGCGATCCGCTTCGCCGCGCGGCGCCGCTGACGCCGAAAGGCGAGAGCGCCTGGTTTGCGTTCCTCAACTTCAACAAGTCGAGCGTTGTGCTGGATCGTTGGGATACCAGCGCATCCTCCCGCCTCACGGAACTGATCGAGTCGTGCGACATCCTGCTCGACGGCCGCGATATCGATGCGGCGGATTGTCCGCCCCTCGATCTCGCCGCCATCAAGGAGAAGCATCCCGGCCTGATCCATCTCGAGGCTGGCTGGTTTGGCGATGTCGGCCCTTATGCCAGCTTTGCGGCGACCGACTCGACCATTCGCGCGCTGACCGGCCTGATCAAATTGGTGGGGCCGATCGAAGGGCCGCCGATGCACGCGCCGGATTTCCAGACCGGCATTCTGGCCGGGCTCTGGGGCTTTATCGCTGCGTCATCCTCGGTGCTGGGCCGAATGCAGGACGGGCGCGGGCGCGCGAGCCGCCTCAGCATCTTCGAATCCACCATCGCGGTCACCGAATACGTCATGTTCGAGTCGTTTTCCCGCGGCGATGTCATGCGGCGGATCGGCGTCAACCGGTTCTGGCCGACCTTTCCCGTGGGCATCTATGAGACCAAGCAGGGCTGGCTCGGCGTCACCACGGTGACACCAGCGCAATGGCGTTCGTTCTGCGAGATGCTCGGACTGTTCGAGCTGCGCGACGATCCAAAGCTGTTCCTCGGCGTCGACCGGCTGCAGCATGTCGAGGCGATCGAAGCCAAAGTCCTGCCGCGCCTGAAGCAGCGCACCGCGCGGGAATGGTTTGCCGAAGGGCTGAAGCGAAAGATCCCGATCGTTCCGGCGCCCGAAATCGCCGAACTGATCGCCGATGAGGAGAAGCAGGCGCGCGGCGCGATCGTTCCCGTCGCCGTCGGCGAGGAGCGCGGATTTTCCGCCGGCTGCATGCAGCGATTGACCAGCACGCCGCCGCGCCGTGGCGGCAAGGTTCCCGCCATCGGTGAGCAGCAACAGATCGAGGGCCCGCTGCGCGTGCCGCTGCCGGAGCAGAGCGGACCGAATCGCCTGCCGCTCGAAGGCATCCGCGTTATCGACTTCTCCATGGGCTGGGCCGGCCCGATCTGCACCCGCACGCTCGCCGATCTCGGCGCCGATGTCATCAAGATCGAGGCGATCCAGTATCCGGACTGGTGGCGCGGCGTCGACCGGCGGCCGGCCTATGTGCTGGAGCAGATGTACGAGAAGTCGGTGCGCTATTGCATCATGAACCGCAACAAGCGCGCCATCACGCTGGATTTGACGCGGCCGCAGGGGCTCAATCTTGCAAAACGGCTGCTCGCCGACGCCGATCTTGCCGTCGACAATTACTCCGTGGAAGTGCTGCCCAAGCTGGGGCTGGGCTATGATGTTCTGAAAAAACTCAACCCGAAGCTCGTGATGATGTCGATGTCGGCGTTCGGCGCGGGCAGCGTCCATCGCGATTGCCGCGCCTATGGTTCGACCCTCGAGCAGGGCTCGGGGCTGCCGAGCGTGGTCGGTGATGCCGTCGGTCCGCCGGTCATGAGTCATACCGCCTTTGGCGACGCCGTCGGCGGTCTCAACGGTTGCGCCGCCGTGCTCACCGCCTTGATCCACGCGAAGTTGACCGGCAAGGGCCAGTTCATCGATCTCGCGCAGATCGAGTGCATGATGCCGTTCGCCGCGCCCTGGATCATCGCGCACTCGATCGACGGCAAGCCGCCGACCAAATACGGCAATCGTCATCCGGATTTCGTGCCGCATGGCTGCTTCCGCTCTGCGGGCGAAGACAACTGGATCGTGATCACGGTATCCAGCGATGCGATGTGGCTGAGGCTCGCAACGCTGCTCGGACGCGCCGACTGGGCCAGCGACGAGACGCTGAAGACGGCCGCCGCCCGGCGCCGGGTCGAAAGCGAGATCGAGGCGGCCATCGCGGCCTGGACCGCCGGACGCGATGCGGAAGACGCAATGAACCTGCTGCAGACCGCGGGCGTTGCCGCCGGCGTCGCGCGGCTGCCGATCGACCTCCTGCGCGACCCGCAACTGCAGGCGCGCGGCTTCATCCAGGAGGTCAACCGCGCTTTCATCGGAAAGCATCCGCAGCCGTCGATGCCGTTTCGTGAAAGCGCACACCCGTTCCCGATCCGGCGGATACCGCCGACGCTCGGCGAGCACAATTACGAGATTCTTTCCGGCATGCTCAGCTTGTCGGATGCCGAGATCGACCAGCTTGAGCGCGACGGCATCATCGGAACCGAGATGCTGATGGAAGAAGAACTCGTGAAGAAGAAGCAGGCGTCGGGTTGATGCCGGCGGCTGCACCAAGAAAGTGCCGATCGGAAGCCGCGGCCAGCGGTTCTGCGCCGCTGATGTCCGTGCGCGGCCTCGGCATCCGCTTCAAGACCTCGCTCGGCGTCTGGCAGGCGACGCGCAAGATCGATTTCGATATCGCGCCCGGCGAGCGCGTCGGCATCGTCGGCGAGAGCGGCTGCGGCAAGACCATCACCGGCCTTTCGATCTTGCGGCTTTTGCCGGGCAATCTCGCTGGCCTCGACGGCTCGATCCTGTTCGATGGCACAGATCTTGTCTCCTGCGGCGCGCGGGCGATGCGCGCGATCCGCGGACGTCGGATCGCCATGATCTTCCAGGAGCCGATGAGCGCGCTCGATCCCGTCTTCACCGTCGGCCACCAGATCGCCGAGACGCTGCGCGTTCATACCGGCGTCGGCAAGGAGGAGGCGAGGGCGAAGACGCTCGAGATGCTACGCCGGGTCGGCATCGCCTCGCCCGAGCGTCGGATCGACGACTACCCGCACCAGCTTTCCGGCGGCATGCGCCAGCGCGTGATGATCGCAGCCGCCTTGATCTGCGGCCCGCAGCTTCTGATCGCGGACGAGCCGACCACGGCGCTCGATGTCACCGTGCAGGCGCAGATCCTCGAATTGTTGCGCGAGCTCAGCGAGACCTCGAATACCGCGCTGATGCTGATCACCCACGATCTCGGCGTGGTCGCCGAGACCTGCACGCGAATGATCACGATGTATGCCGGCGAGGTGATCGAGGACGCCCCGGTCGACGAGGCGCTGGTGCGGCCGCTGCATCCCTACACCTCAGGTCTCCTGCGTTCGCTGCCGCACTTGAGCCCGCGCCACGGCCGGCTGCCGTCGATCCCGGGCCGGGTGCCCTCGATCGTCGACATGCCGAACGGCTGCCGTTTCCGCGCACGCTGCGCCCATGCGGCACAGGGCTGCGAGGCCGAGCAGGAACTGCGCGACGCGGGAGGCGGCCGCAAGGTCCGCTGCTGGCGTTTCCGCGAGCTCGATCTGGCGGGCGCGCTGCAGCACGCGGCATCGGCGCCGATCGCCGCGATGGCCGGGACGCCATGATGCCGCTTGCTCCCGATATCGCGCAGAACACCATCGTCTCGGTGCGTGACCTCGAAGTGCGCTTTCAGACCAGCGATCGCCGCGCCACCGTGAAGGCGGTTGATGGCGTCAATTTCGACGTCCGCCGCGGCGAGACCTTTGGGATCATCGGCGAATCCGGATCGGGCAAGACCACCATCGGCCGCGCGCTGGTGTTCCTGCTGAAGCCAAGCGCGGGCGCCATCCGGCATGACGGGATTGATCCGCTCACGCTGCCGCGCAGGCAATTCCAGAGCCACCGCCGCGACTATCAGATCATTTTCCAGGATCCGAATGCGGCGCTTAATCCGCGCATGACCATCCTCTCGTCGGTATTGGAACCGCTCGACCTCGCGCGCGTCGGTACGGGTGCCGAGCGGGAGCGGCAGGCGAGGGAGGCGCTCGACCGTGTCGGCCTGCCGCAGGACGTCGGCGAGCGCTACCCACACCAGCTTTCCGGCGGGCAGAAGCAGCGCGTGGTGATCGCCCGCGCCCTGACCCTGAAGCCGAAGCTGATCGTCTGCGACGAGGTGGTGGCCGCGCTGGATATGTCCATTCGTGGCGACGTACTCAATCTCTTCGCCGACCTGCAGCGCGAGCTCGGCCTCACCTATGTCTTCATCACCCACGACCTCGCCGTGGTCTCCCACATCAGCGAGCGCATTGCCGTGATGTATCTCGGCCGCTTCGTCGAGCTTGGGCCGACCGAACGCGTCTCCGAGCATCCGCTGCATCCCTATACGCAGGCGTTGCTGTCCGCCGAGCCGCGACCATTGCCGTCACACTTGCGCGAGGGCAGCCGCATCATGCTGCAGGGCGAGATCCCGAGCCCGATCGATCCGCCCTCGGGCTGTCGTTTCCGCACCCGCTGCCCCTACGCGCAGCCGCTCTGCGCCCAGAAGCCGCCGGATTGGCGCGAGCTTCAACCGGACCATTGGGTTGCCTGCCACTTCGCCGAACATCCAAACTTTGCACCAAACTGACAAGAATTGCCGGGAGGAGATGACATGACAGAGATGACGCGACGCGAGGCCATCGCGCTGACATCGGCCGCGATTGCCGGCGTGACGCTCAGTGGCCGCGCATGGGCAGATGTCGCGCCGAAGCGGGGTGGCACCTTGCGCATCTCGGCGCCCGCCAATCCGTCGAGCCTCGATCCCGCAACAGGCGGCGCCGGCTCCGACCACGCCTTCCTGTTCACGATGTACGACACGCTGATCGAATGGGATTTCGAGACGCTGGCGCCAAAGCCCGGCCTTGCCGAAAGCTGGAAGTTCACCGACCCGAACACCTTGGTGCTCAACATCCGTACCGGCATCACCTTCCATGATGGTACGCCGCTCGATGCGGAAGCCGTGAAATTCAACCTTGAGCGCAACAAGAGCGACCAGAAGTCCAACATCAAGGCCGATCTTGCTTCGGTGGCGTCGGTCGAGGTTACGAGTCCCACGCAGGTCACGCTGAAGCTGAGCACGCCCGACACCGCGCTGCCCCTCATCCTCTCCGACCGCGCCGGCATGATGGTCTCGCCATCAGCGCTGAAGGCGGCCGAAGGCGGCACCGTTGCGCGCCAGCCGGTCGGCGCCGGCGCCTATGCGTTCATTAGCTGGGCGGATGGCGAGCGCATCGTCGTCAAGCGCAACGAGAAATACTGGAAGGCGAATCGTCCTCTTCCCGACGGCATCGAGTTTTCGATCATCCCGGAACTGACCACCGGCGCGCGCTCCGTCACCGCCGGGCAGAACGACCTGATCTATCAACTGCCGCCGCGCCAGAAGGCGATTATCGAGCGCACCAGCAGCATCAAGGTCGCCAACGGGCCGACACTCTATGTTCTGCAGATCTTCCTGAACTGGGCCAAGCCGCCCTTCGACAATCCAAAGGTCCGCCAGGCCCTGAACTTTGCGATCGACCGCGAGTCCTTCGTGAAGGCGGCGCTCGCCGGGCTGGCGGAGCCCGCCTACATGAACCTGCCGAAGGCGCATTGGGCCTACGACAAATCGGTCGCCGGGCTCTACCCCTACGATCCCGACAAGGCGCGCAAGCTGCTGGCGGAAGCCGGGTTCAAGGATGGTCTCACGCTCGATCTCCTCGGCTATCCCGATCAGGACTCGGTGCAGCGCCAGGAAATCCTGATCGAGCAGCTCAGGAAGGCGGGCATGACTGCACGCTTCGCCAACGCGCCGATCGCCGAAGCCTCCGCTGCGTTCTTCGCCAGCGAGAAGCGCGGCTCCGGCCTGCTGTCGGCATGGACCGGGCGGCCCGACCCGAGCCTGACTTATTCGCTGATGTTCACCAAGGACGCCTATTACAATGCCGGCCGTGCGCCGGTGCCGCCGGAGCTCGAGGCCGCGATCAAGGAATCGCGGGCGTCGGAAGATATCGAGCAGCGCCGCAAGGCCTTTGCCACTGTGCAGCGGCTGGTGATGGAGAGCGCCTTCGTCGCGCCGCTCGCTTTCCAGTACGAGCTGGTCGCGATGAACAAGAAGGTGCAGGGTTATCGCCCGAACCTTCTCGGCAAGCCGAAATACGACGACGTCTGGCTGGAGAGCTGAGGGAGATGGCGCGACGCAGTCCGGTCAAGGTTGTCGGCAGCCGCCTCTTGCAGGCGCTGCCCGTGATCGTGCTCGCGACCTTCATGGTGTTCGCGCTGTTGAAGCTCGTGCCGGGCGACATCGCGGTGACGCTGGCGGGCGACAACGCCTCGGATGCGCGCATCACCGAAATCCGCCACATCTACGGGCTCGACCGGCCGTTCCTGGTGCAATATGGCGTCTGGCTCGGCAACGTCATCCAGGGCGACCTCTCGCAATCTCTCCTGACAGGCGAACAGGTCGCGACCTCGATCGGCCGCGCCTTTCCGAACACGCTTCTGATCGTGGTGATCGCGCTGCTTCTCGCGCTCTTGACCGGCATCCCCATGGGCGTGATCGCGGCGATCAAGCCGAACGGCTGGGTCGACAAGGCCGTCAGCATGATCGCCTCGCTCGGCGTCGCCATCCCCGGCTTCTGGCTCGCGATGATCCTGGTTGCGGAGATCTCGCTCAGGCTGAACTGGCTGCCGGCGACCGGCGCCAAATCCTTCGCCGCGTCTCCGATCGAGGCGATCAGGCACGCGCTGTTGCCGGGGATTGCGATCGCGGCCTACGGCATGGCCGAGGTGGCGCGGCAGCTTCGCGGCTCGCTCCTGGAAGTGCTGTCGTCGCAATATGTGCGGACCTTGCACGCCAAGGGATTGTCGATGAGCCGCATCCTCTGGCAGCACGGATTGAAGAATGTCAGCGTCAACCTCTTCACCATCATCAGCCTGCTGGTGAACCGGATGCTGGCGGCGACTGTCGTGATCGAGGCGGTGTTCGCCATTCCCGGTCTCGGCAGCCTGATCGTGCGCGGCGCGATCCAGCGCGATTTTCCGATCGTGCAGGGCGTCGTGTTCACGATGGTGATCGTGGTCATCCTGGTCAACCTGATCACCGATCTGCTCTGCGCCGCCATTGATCCGAGGATCGAGCAATGACCGACCTCGCGCTGGCGTCGCCACAATTGCCCGCCAAGCCGACACGGTCGCGGCGCTTCCTCCGTTGGCTCGCCGGTGATCTTCGGGCCGCGCTCGCGATCCTCGTGCTGCTGGTGCTCGTCATCGTCGCGATCGGCGCACCCTGGATCGCGCCCTATTCGCCGACCGCGCAGGACGTCAACAACATGCTGGCGCCGCCGGGTCCGGCGCATCTGCTCGGCACCGACGATCTCGGCCGCGACATCTTCAGCCGCCTAATCTACGGTGCGCCGGCGACCGTCTATGCCAGCGTGCTGGCCGTGTGTGTCGCAGTTGCGATCGGCCTGCCGGTCGGGCTTGTCGCCGGCTTCTTCGGCGGCTGGACCGACGACATCATCAGCCGGATCATCGACACCTTCCTGTCGTTCCCGGCGATCGTGCTGGCGATTGCGGTGACCGGTGCGCTCGGTATCGGGCTCACCAACGGCATGATCGCGGTCGGCATCGTGATGTTCCCGGCGCTGGCCCGCATCGTTCGGGCACGGACGCTGGTGGTGCGGCAGGAACTTTATGTCGATGCCTCCAGGTGTTTCGGCGCGCCGGCCTGGCATATCCTGTGGCGGCACGTGCTGCCGAACACGCTGCAGCCCGTCATCGTGCAGGTGACGCTGCTATTGGCCGCGGCGCTGCTGGCGGAAGCCAGCCTCAGCTTTCTCGGCCTCGGCATCCAGCCGCCGAACCCGAGCTGGGGCGCGATGCTGGCGCGCGCCTATCAATATATGGAGATCGCGCCGGAGCAGATGTACGCGCCGGGGCTCGCCATTCTGGTCGTCTCCCTGGCATTCAACGCGCTCGGAGAGTCCTTGCGCATCGTGCTCGATCCGACCATGAAGGATCGCTAGCTCTTTTGTCGACGGAAACGTTCATGCCTTTCAAGAAATTGCTGATCGCCAATCGGGGCGAGATTGCCATCCGTATCGCCCGCGCCGCAGGCGAAAGCGGGCTTGCCACTGTGGCGATCTATCCCGCCGATGACGCGACGTCGCGGCATGTCCTAGCGGCCGATGAAACGCACGAGATTCCGGGCCGCGGCGCGCGCGCCTATCTCGATATCGAAGCGGTGATCGGCGCAGCCAGGGCCGCGACATGCGACGCGCTGCATCCAGGTTACGGCTTCCTCAGCGAGAACGCGGCGCTGGCGCGGCGCTGCGCGGAGGAGGGGATCACGTTTGTCGGCCCGTCGCCGGAAGCGCTGGAGCTGTTCGGCGACAAGGCGAAAGCCAAGGCGCTGGCGAAAAGCTGTGGAGTGCCGATCGTATCCGGCACCAGCGGCTCGACCAGCCTGGAGGAGGCCAGGGCCTTCTTCGCCTCGCTCGGCCCCGGCGGCGCGGTCATGGTCAAGGCGATCGCCGGCGGCGGCGGGCGCGGCATGCGCATCGTCGACGACGCTGCCAAGCTCGAACAGGCCTATGCGCGCTGCCAGTCCGAGGCCAAGGCTGCCTTCGGCAATGAAGGCGTCTATGTCGAGCGGCTGATCCGAAAGGCCCGTCACATCGAGGTGCAGATCATCGGCGACCGTTCGGGCCAGATCAGCCATCTGTGGGAGCGGGAATGCACGATCCAGCGGCGCAACCAGAAACTGATCGAGGTGGCACCAAGCCCGTCGCTGAGTGACGCGCTGCGCTCGCGCATCATCGAAGCCGCAGCGAGGCTCGCGGCCGCTGCGCGCTACGACAATCTCGGCACCTTCGAATTCCTTGTCGACGACGACGCCCGCGAAGGCGAGGGCGCCTTCGCCTTCATCGAGGCCAATCCGCGATTGCAGGTCGAGCACACCGTCACCGAGGAGGTGCTCGGCATCGATCTCGTGAAGGCGCAACTCGCCGTCGCTTCGGGCGCGACGCTGGCCTCGCTCGGTCTCGCGCAGGCTGCGGTTCCGTCGCCGCGCGGCTACGCGATGCAGCTCCGCGTCAACATGGAGGTGATGAACGAGAAGGGCGAGACCGAGCCGACCGGCGGGACGCTGTCGGTGTTCGACCTGCCGTCGGGCCCGGGTGTGCGGGTCGATACCTTCGGCTACACCGGCTACAGGACCAGCGCCGCTTTCGATTCACTATTGGCAAAAGTCATCGTGCATTCGCCGAGCGCGAACTGGGCCGATGTGGTACAGAAGGCGCTACGCGCTCTGCGTGAATTCCGCATCGGCGGCGTCGCCACCAACATCCCGTTCCTCGGCGCGATCCTCGCGCATCCGGATTTTGCCGCCAACCGGATCAGCACCAATTTCATTGACGCGCATGCCGGCTCGCTGGTCGCCGCGGCGAAGGAGGCCGATGAACCGGTGCTGGTCGAAGTGAATGGCGGAGCCGGTACGGTTGCTGGACCGTCGACGAGCGAATCCGGCCCGGAAGGCTCGGTCGCCGTCCCGGCGCCGCTGCAGGGCACCATCGTCGCGATCGATGTCGCCGAGGGCGATCTGGTCCGTCCCGGCCAGCAGATCGCCGTGCTTGAATCCATGAAGATGGAGCATCTCGTCACCGCGCCGCATGGCGGCAGGGTGACCAAGGTCGCGGGCGGCGTCGGCGTCACGCTGATGCATGGCGAGGCGATCCTGTTCCTCGAGCCCGCCGAGGTCGACATCCACCATGTCGCGGAGGAGGCGGAGATCGACCTCGACTACATCCGCCCCGATCTCGCCGAAGTAATTGCGCGTCATGCGATCACGCTGGATGAGAACCGGCCGGCTTCCGTCGAGCGCCGCCGCAAAACCAACCAGCGCACCGCGCGCGAGAACGTCGCCCACCTCGTCGACGAAGGTTCCTTCGTCGAATATGGCTCGCTCGCCATCGCCGCCCAGCGCCGCCGGCGCAAGATCGACGATCTCATCCACAACACGCCAGCCGATGGCCTGATCACCGGCGTCGCCACCGTGAACGCCGACAAGTTCGGCGCGGAGGGTGCGCGCTGCATGGTGATTGCCTACGACTACACCGTGCTCGCGGGCACGCAGGGCCATATGAACCACAAGAAGATCGACCGCATGCTCACGCTGACCGAGCAGTGGCAATTGCCCTTGGTGTTCTACGCCGAGGGCGGCGGCGGGCGCCCGGGTGATACCGACCGGCTCGGCATGACCGGGCTCGACGGCCCATCCTTCGTGCAGTTCGCGCGGCTCTCGGGCCTGGTGCCGGTCATCGGCGTGGTCTCCGGCTATTGCTTCGCCGGCAACGCCGCGATGCTCGGCTGCTGCGATGTCATCATAGCCACCAAGAATGCCTCGATCGGCATGGGCGGCCCGGCGATGATCGAGGGCGGCGGGCTCGGCGTCTATCATCCGGCCGAAGTCGGCCCGGTCTCGTTCCAGGCGCCGAACGGCGTCATCGATATCCTCGTGGAGGACGAAGCGGAGGCGACCGTCGCCGCGCAAAAATATCTGTCCTACTTCCAGGGCACGGTCAGCGACTGGAAGGCGCCGGACCAGCGGCTGCTCCGCCGCGCGATCCCGGAAAACCGGTTGCGTGTCTACGACATCCGCAAGGTGATCGATCTGCTCGCCGACGAGGGCTCGGTGCTCGAAATCCGCCGCGACTTCGGCGTCGGCATGATCACCGCGTTCATCCGCATCGAAGGCAAGCCATTCGGCCTGATCGCCAACAATCCGAAACATCTCGGCGGCGCGATCGATGCGCCGGCCGGCGACAAGGCTGCGCGCTTCATGCAGCTTTGCGATGCCTTCGACATTCCGATCATCTCGCTCTGCGACACGCCCGGTTTCATGGTGGGACCTGAAGCCGAGAAGACCGCGATCGTGCGTCACGTCTCGCGCATGTTCGTCACTGGCGCGAGCCTCACCGTGCCGTTGTTCGGCATCGTGCTGCGCAAAGGCTATGGCTTAGGGGCGCAATCCATGATCGGCGGCGGCTTCCATGCCTCCTTCTTCACCGTGGCGTGGCCGACCGGCGAGTTCGGCGGCATGGGCCTGGAAGGTTACGTGCGGCTCGGCTTCCGCAAGGAGATGGAAGCGATCGAGGATCCGGTCGAACGCGAAAAATATTACCAGGCCAAGGTCGCCGAGCTCTATGCCAACGGCAAGGCGGTCTCGATCGCTTCCGTGCTCGAGATCGACGAGGTGATCGATCCCGCGCAAACCCGCCACTGGATCATGTCCGGCCTGCGCTCGGTGCCGAAGCCTCAGCCGCGCACCCGCCGCAAGCGCCCCTGCGTCGATGCGTGGTAGCTTTCGTAGGGTGGGTTAGCGAAGCGTAACCCACCATTATCGCCCGCGGATCGAAAGCGGTGGGTTACGCTTCGCTAACCCACCCTACGACCATGATCGCGCCCAAAAGACGGAGTGCAATCCGAAGCAGCGTTCTCGTACCAAGGCCCGACATGCGACACAAATTTTCCATCGCCCTCCTTCTCGCGAGCCTCGCGGTCGCAGGCCTGGCCTCGGCACAGGGCCGCAAGATGACCGAACTATTGGCGCCGCGCGATCCCGGTCCGAATGAGGCGGTCCGGGTCAAGGTCGTAACCGGTCCGTTGCCGTTCGGTGCTCGCCTGGTCGTGAAGACCGAGCAGGGCGACGTGATCGGCTCGATTATGACCTACGGCGTGCCGGGGCCGAATGACACCCGTTCCGAAACCTTCCCAGTTCAGTCGAGGAATGTGGTCAACAAGCGGCTTCGGCTGCAGGTGCTGGTGGAAGCGCCGGGCGCGATGACACGATCCGCAACGCCGGACGAAATCCGCGGGCTCGACGTCATGATCGTGCCGCGCACGCCGTGATCGCTGCCGCCGCTTTACTCCGCATCCGGTTTTCCCCTATCGTCTAGCCAACAACGCGCCGTCATTGCGAGCGTGGCGAAGCAATCCATCTCTCCGCCCGCTGAGGCGTGGATTGCTTCGCGGAGCCTGTCATCGGGCGGCGCTTCGCGCCGACCCGGTGGCTCGCAATGACGGATAAATAATCCCAGGGGAAACCCCAATGAACGATCCCGTTGACGTCCTGATCATCGGCGCCGGCGCGTCCGGCGCTGCGGTGGCATGGTCGCTGGCTGAGACGAAAATGCACATCCTTTGCCTTGAGCAAGGCGGCTGGATGAATCCCGCGGAATATCCGAGCACCGGGCGAGACTGGGAAGCCAAGTTCTATAGCGACTGGTCGACCAGCCCGAACGTCCGCGGTCGTCCTGAGGACTATCCAATCAACGACGACAACTCGCCGATCAAGGTCGTCAACTTCAACGCCGTCGGCGGCTCGACCGTGATGTACACGGCGCATTGGCCGCGGCTGCATCCGTCCGATTTCAAGGTGAAGACGCTCGACGGCGTCGCCGATGACTGGCCGATCGACTACGATGCGCTCACCCCATTCTTCGAAGAGAACGACCGGATGATGGGCGTATCGGGCCTGACGGGCGATCCGCGCTCGCCATTGACGCACCCGCCGATGCCGCCGCAGCCGCTCGGACTCTCCGGTCCGCTGATCGGCAAGGCCATGAACAAGCTCGGCTGGCACTGGTGGCCGTCGGACACCACGGTCGCGACCATGGACTATGAGGGCAGGGCGCGCTGCATCAATCTCGGCCATTGCACGCCGGCCTGCGCGCAGGGCGCGAAAGCCTCGACCGACATCACCTATTGGCCGCATGCGATCCGCGCCGGCGTCGAGCTCAAGACGCATTGTCGCGTGCGCGAGATCCTGACCAACGAGCAAGGCATGGCCTCCGGTGTCGTCTATTATGACAAGGATGGCGTCGAGCAGTTTCAGCCGGCCGAGGTCGTCATCATCGCCTGCAACGGCGTCGGCACGCCGCGGCTGCTCTTGAACTCGGTCTCCGGCCGCTTTCCGAATGGTTTGGCCAATTCATCAGGCCTGGTCGGCAAGAACCTGATGTTCCATCCCTATGCGCAGATCTACGGCTTCGTGAAGGAGCCGACCGACAGCAACCGCGCGCCGCCGACCTGCCTGTGGAGCAAGGAGTTCTACGACACCGACCTCTCGCGCGGCTTCGTCCGCGGTTATGGCATTCAGTTCGGCCGCGGCGCAGGGCCTGTGTTCGAGGCCGTCGCGAGCGAGCAGAAGGGCATTCTGCCGTGGGGTGCGGATCATCACCGCGTCTTCCGCAGGCTCAACGGCCACCGCCTCGCGGTCTCCGCAATCTGCGAGGATCTCCCGGAGGAGCACAACCGCGTCACCCTCGATCCAGTGTTGAAGGACAGCCACGGCATTTCCGCTCCGAAGATCGACTACACGATCAGCGATAACAGCCGGAAGATGATGGAGCATGGGCTGGCGCGCGGCCGCGAGATTCTCGAAGCCGCCGGCGCGACCGACATTTGCACCAACAGTCCGATCCCCTGGGGCGGCTGGCATCTGCTCGGCACCGCACGGATGGGCACGGACCCTGCGCGTTCCGTGGTCAATGAGTGGGGCCGGTCGCATGACGTGAAGAACCTGTTCATCGTCGACGGCAGCGTGTTCGTCACCTCAGGCGGCGTCAACCCGACCTCGACCATCCAGGCGATCGCGCTCTATATCGCCGACCAGATGAAACAGCGTCTTGCCAATTTGTTCGACTGAGGATGCCATGTCAGCCGATACGCTCTCCACAGCCCAGCGCGACGATCTCAGGACCATCGCGGCGATGATCGTTCCTGAGAGTGCCGAGTACAAGGTGCCGGGTGCCGATGATCGGGCCATCCAGGCCGATATCCTGGCAACGCTCGGCCGCGATACCGAGCAGGTGCGCGCCGCGCTCGACCATCTTGCGCGCTTGGCCGGCAAGCCGCTCGCCGAGCTCGACACGGCGCAGCGCGATCAGGTCGCAAAGGAATTCCGCGCGACCGGCGGGGCCGCGGCGGCGACGCTCGTCCGCGTGGTCCTGCAATGCTACTACCGCGACGACCGCGTGCTGCGCTCGCTCGGCAACGAACTGCGCGCGCCCTTCCCGAAGGGCCACACGCTGGAGCAGGGCGACTGGTCATTGCTCGATCCGGTCAAGGCGCGACCAGCCACGCTGCGGCGCGCGCCCTAGCGTCACGGCAGGAAGTCGTAGCCCGGGTGGAGCGGAACGCGTAACCCGGGACATCTATATCCGCGGCTAAGACCGGTCCCGGGTTACGCTGGCGCTTCACCCGGGCTACGTCCCTCCGAGTGGAGAGAGCTCCAGCGCCCTAGCCATTTGGGCAGGCCTGCGCCCAACGCAGGTACCTTGCGCAGGAGGAACCCGGCCCCCATGTGAGTTCTCCGAAGGAACCTCACCATGTTGGATTTTGCCCCAAATAACGCCGGCGACGCGCTGTCGCCGCGAACGACTGAAGCTGCCCCGGGCAATGACCGGGCGCTGCTCGACGCCTATTCCAACGCCGTGATCGACGTGACCGAACGCGTCGGTCCCGCGGTGGTGCGCGTCGAGACCGGCCCGAAGGTCCGAACACCGCGCGAGCGTGGCGGGCTCGGTTCCGGCATCGTCATCTCGCCCGACGGTCTCGTGCTGACCAACAGCCATGTGGTCGGCTCGTCGAAGGAGATCCGCCTGCGCGACACCGAGGGATTCGTCACGGACGCCCATGTGCTCGGCGTCGATCCCGACACCGACCTCGCATTGCTGCGGGCCGATGGCGCGCGCGATTTGCCTTACGCCTCGCTCGGCGACTCCAAGCAACTCCGGCGCGGCCAACTCGTGGTCGCGATCGGCAATCCGCTCGGCTTTGAATCGACGGTCACGGCCGGCGTGGTGTCGGCGCTGGGCCGCTCGATCCGCTCGGTCAGCGGGCGCACGATCGAGGACGTGATCCAGACCGATGCCGCGCTCAACCCCGGCAATTCCGGCGGCCCGCTGGTGTCGTCGAATTCGCAGGTGATCGGCATCAACACCGCGATCATCAACGGCGCGCAGGGCATTTGCTTTGCGGTCGCGAGCAACACCGCGCAGTTCGTGCTGTCGGAGATCATCCGCCACGGCTATGTCCGCCGCGCCTTCATCGGCGTCGCCGGCCAGACCGCGCCGGTCCCGAGGCGCCATGCGGTGCTCGCCGGCGTTGAGAACAAGATGGGCGCGCTGCTCGCGCAGATCGAGCCCGACAGCCCGGCGGCAAAGGCGGGGCTTTTGCCCGGCGACGTCGTGATCAAGCTCGACGGCGTCGACATCAACGGCGTCGACGATCTGATCCGCGCACTCGACCGCGATCGCATCGACCGCACGCTGGCCATGGACGTCCTGCGCCTCGGCCGCCTGCGCGCGATCGACATCCACCCGATCGAACGCAAGCCGGCGAAGTGACGGGCAAGCTGTCAGACCCCTCATGGTGAGGAGCGCGAAGCGCGTCTCGAACCATAGGGCCCCGCCGGTGCCCTCATCCTTCGAGACGCCGCTTCGCGGCTCCTCAGGATGAGGGGAAAGAGCGGTGCCCGCGTCGGTCGGAATTCATCGCAGCCCTCGAGCTGCCAATTGATGTGCCCTCGCCCCTTGTGGGATGGGGCAGCTCAGCGGTCAGCAGCGAACTCGATGGGGTGAGGGGTTCTCTCCACGAGCACGGAAGCGCGTGGAGAGAACCCGTCATCCGGCGCTTCGCGCCACCTTCTCCCGCAAGGGGAGAAGGGAAGAACTACCGCTGCAGCGCCGCCAGCAATTCGTCGGGCTGCTCGACCATCATCATGTGGCCGGCACCGGCCAGCACCACGGTGCGCGCGTTTGGCGCCGCCGCCGCCAGCGTCTTGCCGGCTTTCGCTGGTGTCATCAGATCGCGTTCGCCGAGGATGAAGGTCGTCGGCACCTTGAGCTGCGCCGCCGCGGCGAGCGCGTTCTGGTACGAATTGCAGGCGTTCAGATCGTTGTAGAGCACGCCCGGTCGCGCACGCTGCAGCACGCGCTGTGCGCCGTGGTGCATCCACAATCCCGGCGCGAGCGAGCCGCCGAGCTCGGCCTTGAAGCCGAGGCCCCAGATCGAGACCATGTCGATCGCGGCGGGATCGTTGGCCTCCGCCGCCTTCAACAGATCAGGCCCAACGGTCATCGTCGCCGCCGTTCCGATCAGGCTCAGCGCCGTTACTTTCTCCGGGTGCCGCGCCGCGGTCTCCAGCGCAATCAGCGAGCCCATGGAATGGCCGATCAGCTTCGCCTTCGAGGCGCCGGCCGCCTGCAACAGCGCTGCGATCCAATCCGCCATCGCGGCGATCGTCCGCAAGGGCTTGCCGGACGAGCGGCCGTGGCCGGGCAGATCCGGCGCCAGCACCGAATAGCCGTGATGCGCGAACCAGCGGCTGTGCAGCGCCCAGGTGGAGCTGTCAAAACCCGCGCCGTGGATCATCACGACCGTGGGCAACGACGGATCGAACGGCTTTCCGCCGGTCACGACGAAGGTCTCAATCCCGTTCACCGAAAGCTGCATGGCTCAAACCCTCTGCGACGCCCGAAGCGCCTGGCCGAGATCGTCGATGATGTCCTGTGCCGTCTCGATGCCGACCGAGAGCCTCACCAGCTCTTCGCCGACGCCGGCGGCCTTGAGCTGGTCGGCGTCCATCTGCTGATGGGTGGTCGAGGCGGGATGGATCACCAGCGTCTTGGCATCGCCGACATTGGCGAGGTGGCTGATCAGCTTCAAAGACTCGATGAACTTCTTGCCCGCCGCGCGTCCGCCCTTGATGCCGAAGCTGACGATCGAGCCGGCGCCCCGCGGCAGCAGCTTCTTCGCAAGCTCGTAGTCCGGATGATTCTCCAGCGCCGGATGCAGCACCCAGTCGACCGCCTTGTTCGCGGTCAGGAATTCCAGCACCGCGAGCGTATTACTCATATGCCGATCCATCCGCACGCCGAGCGTCTCGATGCCCTGCAGGAGCTGGAACGCGTTGGTCGGCGACAGGCAGGCGCCGAAATCGCGCAAGCCTTCGGTGCGGGCGCGCATGATGAAGGCGGCCTTGCCGAACTGCTCGTCGAAGACGATGCCGTGATAGCCGGCATAGGGCTCGGTGAGCTGCGGGAATTTGCCCGATGCATGCCAGTCGAAGCCGCCGCCGTCGACGATGACGCCGCCGATCGCAATGCCATGCCCGCCGAGCCATTTCGTCGCCGAGTTCATGACGATGTCGGCGCCGAATTCGATCGGCCGGCTGAGATAGGGCGTCGCAAAGGTGTTGTCGATCAACAGCGGAATCTTCGCGTCATGCGCGATGTCAGCCACTGCGGGAATATCGAGCACCTCTAACCCGGGATTACCGATGGTCTCGGCGATCACCAGGCGCGTGTTGGGCTTGATCGCGGCGCGGAATTCGTCGAGCGCGCGCGGCTTCACAAAGGTTGTGGTGATGCCGAAGCGCGGCAGCGTATGCGCCAGCAGATTGATGGTGCCGCCATAAAGCGAAGCCGAGGCGACGATGTGGTCACCGGCATTGAGAATGGTCGCGATCGCCAGATGCATCGCGGCCATGCCGCTCGCCGTGCAGATCGCGCCGACGCCGCCTTCGAGCGCCGCGATCCGCTCTTCCAGCACTGCGGTCGTCGGATTCGAGATCCGCGTGTAGATGTGGCCGGCACGCTCCAGATTGAACAGCGCGGCGGCGTGATCGGCGTCCTGGAACACGTAGGACGTCGTCTGGTAGATCGGCACCGCGCGCGATCCCGTTACGGGATCAGGACGCTGTCCGGCATGCAGGCTCAGGGTTTCGAACGCAGGCGGCTTGGGTGCGGGCATGCTGAAACTCGCGGGGTGGGATTTGGAGGTGAATACGGCTTATATCAGACGTGCACGGCGGCGCGCACGCGGCCGGCGTTGCCGAATACGCGCAGGTAACGCTCGACCTCGGAGGGGATGCCGGTCGCCTTTTCCGGATTGTCAGAGAGCTTCACCGCCGGCCTGCCGTCAACCGAGGTCACCTTGCAGACGATCGAGATCGGGTCGAGATCGGCGGAACCATTGGGCGTGCAATCGACGAAGTCATTGGTGAGGTTGGTGCCCCAGCCGAAGCTGATGCGGACGCGGCCGGAAAAATGCCGGTAGGTTTCCTCGATGGAATCGACATCCATGGCGTCGGAGAAGACCAGGAGCTTCTCCTTGGGATCGCGGCCCTTCTGCTTCCACCATCTGATGATCTCCTCGCCCGCTGCGATCGGCGGCGCGCTGTCCGGACGAAAGCCGGTCCAGTCCGCGACCCAATCCGGCGCGTCGCGCAGGAACACCCTGGTGCCGAAGGCATCGGGCAGTGCGACCAGCAAGTTGCCGCCATAGGTATGGCGCCACTGGTCGAGGATAGCGTAGGGCGCCCAGCGCAGCTCTTCGTCCGAATTGGCGAGCGCCGCGGCCACCATCGGCAGTTCATGGGCATTGGTGCCGATCGCCTCGAGGTCGTTGTCCATCGCGAGCAGCACGTTCGAGGTGCCGGTGAAGGACGGCCCCAGCCCTTCCTTCACGGCCTCGACGCACCAGCGCTGCCAGAGGAAGCCGTGGCGGCGGCGGGTGCCGAAGTCCGAGAGCCGCAGGCCGTCGAGCTTGCGCAGGCGCTCGACCTTGGCCCACAGCTTGGCCTTGGCGCGGGCATAGAGCACGTCGAGGGCGAACCGGCCCTGACCCTTCATCGGCGCGCGCGAGCGCAATTCATTCAGGATCGCCAGCGCCGGGATCTCCCACATCGTGGTGTGGGTCCAGGGCCCGTGGAAATGCAGCTCATACTGCCCGTCGACCTTGTGCAGTTCATATTCGGGTAGGCGGAAATTCGAAAGCCAGTTGATGAAATCCGGCGAGAACATCTGGGTCTTGCCGTAAAACGTATTACCGGCGAGCCAGATCAGCTCATTCTTGCTGAAGCGGATGGTGCGGGCATGGTCGAGCTGGGCGCGCAGCTCGCCCTCGTCGATCACCTCGCCAAGCCGGACCCGACTGGTGCGGTTGATCACCGAAAAGGTCGTGCGCGTCTCCGGGTAGAATTCCCGGATCATCTGCAGCATCAACAGCTTGTAGAAATCGGTGTCGAGCAGGCTGCGCACGATCGGGTCGAGCCGCCAGCCATGGTTGTAGGTCCGGGTTGCAATATCCGTAAACGTCATGGCGGAACCTTAGCCTGCCAAAAGCCACCCAACCAGTGGGTTATGGCAGGAGTTCTGGCAGGGCAGCTCAGCGTGTTCCCTGTCTGATCCTGCCGACGGCCGTCTCGATGCTGGTCCAGGCCGGCTGGTCCGGGGCGAACTGCCGTCGGAGATAGGAAACAAGCTCGGCGACCTGGCTGTCGGTCATGCTCTCTTTGAACCCCGGCATATAACCGAGGTCGCCGGTCGCGGGTTCGCGGATGCCGTGCAGGATCACCTGGATCAAATTGTCCGGCACCGCGCTGTGCAGATTGCTGTTGAGGGACAGCGAGGGCCGGCTGCCGAACAGAGGCGGTCCGCCCACCTCGTGGCAGACCGCGCAGGCGCCCTGGTAGAGGCGGGCGCCGAACGAAGCCGGCACAACCGCGCTCGTGGCCGTCGCATGTTCGAGTTTCGCAGCGAGCGCTTCCCGCGCCGAGCCGCCGATAGCGGTCTCATTGAACGAGCCGAGATAGACGGCCATGGCGCGGATATCCTGGTCTGACAGTGCGGCCAATTCCTTCACGACCGGCGCCATCGGCCCGGCCGCCACGCCGTGGAAGCGGGATTCACCAGTGCGCAAATAGGCGTAGAGCTCGTCCTCGCTCCAGGGCATCGGCGCTTTCGAAAGCGACGTCAGCGCAGGCGCCTCCCAGCCCTCGGCAAAGCCGCCGGCGAGATAGGCATTCTTCAGCTCGGCGCCGAGCGCGTTGCGTGGCGAATGGCAAGCGCTGCAATGGCCGAGACCTTCGACCAGATAGGCGCCGCGATTCCATATCTCGGACTTGGCCGGATCGGGCTGGAATGTTTTTGTCTCGTGGAACAGCGCATTCCAGCCGGCGAGCAGCGGGCGCAGGTTGAATGGAAACTTCAGTTCGAGCTCCGGCGTCGTCGCGCGCACCGGGGCCTGCGCCATCAGGTAGGCGTAGAGCGCCTGCAGGTCGGCATCGCTGGCCTTGGCGAAGTGCGTATAGGGGAAAGCCGGATAGAGATGCCTGCCGTCGCGATGGACGCCTTCGCGCATGGCGCGCTCGAAGGCGGGATAGGACCATGCGCCGATGCCGGTCTCGACGTCAGGCGTGATGTTGGTCGCGTAGATGACGCCGAACGGCGTTTCCAGCGGCCGGCCGCCGGCATTGAGCATTCCGCCCGTTTCGGTATGGCACACGGCGCAGGCGCCGAGCGCCGCCAGTTCCTTGCCGCGGGCAATGGTCGCGGCCGAATAGACCGACGCTTCGGGACGCGCGATCGGCGCGATCGCGCGCCACGGCAGCACGGCCGCGCCGATGCCGACGGCGGCGGCACATAGCGCGGCGATGCCGGCAAGCACGCCGGTGCGTTTCGCGAACGGCTTCTGCCATTTGTCCGATGGAGCAGGCGGCGGTGGCGCCAGCGTCGCGGGCGCAGTTGGTTGCTCGCCGTGCAATCCGTTCAGGATACGTTCGGGCGTAAACGGCAGCTCGCGGAAACGAACGCCAGTCGCATCATAGATCGCATTCGCGATCGCGGCCGCGCTTGGCACCGAAGCGGATTCGCCGACGCCGAGCGGTGGCTGGTCCTGCCGCGGCAGCATCAGCACATCGATCTTGGGAAGCTCCGGGAATTTGATGATGGGGTAGGCACCCCATTCGCGCGCCGTCACAGCGCCGCGCTCGAACGTGACTTCCTCCATCAGCGCGCGGCTGGTCGACTGGATGATGTTGCCCTCGATCTGATGGCGCACGCCGTCCGGATTGATCATCAGGCCGGAATCCTGGCCGGCCACCACGCGGGTCACGCTGACGTCGCCGGTTGCCTTGTTGACCGCGACATCGGCGATCCACGCCGACCATGCCGCGCCATAGCCCGGAAACTTGCTGTGGACGTAGAGCGCATAGGCAAAGCCGCGCCCGCGCACGATGTCGCCCTCCGCGACCTTCTCCTCGCGCACCGGCCGCGGCTTCCAGCCGGCACGTTCGGCGACCGCATTGACGAGATCGATCGCGCGCTGGTCCTTGAGGTAGCGCAGCCGGTATTCGATCGGATCGACGCCGGCTTCAGTTGCGAGCTCATCGATATAGGATTCATGCGCAAAGGTGTTCGGCAGTGCCGAGACGCCGCGAAACCAGGAGGCGCGCACGATCGGCGGCATGTCGTTGGCGACCACGCGCATATGCTCGTAATCGTAAGGCGGGATCGCGGTGCGGTCGCCCATCTCGAAGACATCAGGCGTCGGCGCAATCCGCCCCGTGAGCAGAAGCGCCAGCGTCGGCGCGCCGTTCGAGGGATAGCGCGTGGCAAAGTCGTAGGCCGCGACGCTGCCGTCCGCGTTCAAGCCGCCATCGACATCCATCAGTTGCGCGGTGCCCTTCGGCTCCCAGGCGTGCTCCTGCTCGCGCGTCAACTGCACGCGCACGGGACGGCCGACCGCGCGCGAGAGCAGCAAGGCATCCGCAGTGACGTCGTCGGCACAGTTGCGGCCATAGCAGCCGGCCGCCTCCATCCGGATTACTTCGATCTCGGTCTCCGGCCGCTCGATCAAGAGCGCGAGATCACCACGGAGCATGTGCGGGTTCTGCGTGCCCGACCAGACGCGGATCGCACTGTCGCGATAGTCCGCCACCGCGCAGGACGGGCCGATCGAGCCATGCATCTGGTAGGGCCACAGGTAAGTCCGCTGCATCGACTTCGCGGCGGCCTTGATTGCATTGTCGACATCGCCCTTGTCGATCAGCGTGCGCGGCGTCGAAGGATTGGCGCGCAGCGCCTGCTCGATGTTATCGAGATCGGTCAGCGTCGGTCCCGGTTTCCAGGTGACCTTCAGTTGCGCCGCCGCTTTGATCGCGTTCTCCTCGCGCTCGGCGACGACGCCGACGAAATCGCCGATCCGCACGACCGCGACGAGGCCTGGAATGTTTCGCACCGAATCTTCGTCGACTGCAATCAGACTGGTGCCGACGAACGGCCCGGCATCGACGCCGGCATAGGGCGGGCGCACCACGCGGCCGTGCAGCATGCCGGGCAGGCGCACGTCGTGGACGTAGACCAGTTCGCCGGTTGCCTTGGCCGGAAGATCGACGCGCGGCACCGAACGCCCGACGACGGCATAGGCATCGACGGCCTTCACCGACACATCGTCAGCGAGCTCAAGGCGGATCGTCTCGTCCGCGATCAATTCGCCATAGGTGATGCTGCGGTTGTCCTTGCCGCGGACCAGTCCGTCCTCGATCGCGAGTTCATCGCTTGATAGTTCGAGCCGTTCCGCTGCGCGCGCGACAAAAAAGTGCCGCGCCTGCGCCGCCGCCTTGCGGAGCGGCACCGCCGATATCTGCATGGTCTCGCTGGCGATCGTCGGACCTTGGTTGGGCGTCTGCGAGGTGTCGCCGAGCACCACGACGACGCGCGCAAAGGATACGTCTAGTTCCTCAGCGACGACCTGCCCGAGCGCGGTGCGGATGCCGGTGCCGAGATCGACATGGCCGTTATAGGCGGTGACCAAGCCATCCGCCGTGATCCTGATGAAGGTCTCGAACGCGCCGTTCGCATCCGATCGTCGAACAACGGTGAGCGAGCCGTCCGGCCGCACGGGATTCTCCTGCGAGGCCATCAATCGCGCGCCTCGAGTTGGTGGCCGGCCGCGCGCATGGCGGCGCGGATGATCTCGATATGCGCGCCGCAGCGGCAGAGATTGTAGCGCAACGCCTCCAGCACCTCGTTTTCGTTCGGACGCGGATTGCGCGTCAGCAGCGCCTTGGTCGTGATGATCATGCCGTTGAGGCAATAGCCGCATTGCGCGGCTTGCTCGGCGATGAAGGCTTGCTGCACAGGATCGGGATGCTCGCGCGTGCCGAGCCCTTCGAGCGTCACAATGTCGCGCCCGATGCAGCCGTCGGTCGGGATCACGCAGGATCGCGCCGCGACACCGTCGATCAGCACCGCGCAGGCGCCGCATTCGCCGAGGCCGCAACCATATTTCGGTCCGTTCAGTTCGAGATCGTTGCGCAGCACGTAAAGCAGTGCGGTGTCCGGAGCGGCGTCGACATCGACAATCCTGCCGTTGACGGTCAGGCGCATCGGCTCGTGGTCCCCAAAGGCTTCGATAGGCGTTTCGATGATTGCATTGCAAAACGGGCGATCGCAAAATCGGCGATCGATGGCATCGGAGGATAACGTTTGTGTACAAACGTGCAAGCTGCTCGCTTTTTGCTGCACTGCGCTGCCCGCTTTCTGGACAAAGCGGGGAGGCAAATGAGGTTTTATTCGGCAGCTGTGGTTTTTCGCGATTGCATCCGCTTGACAGGGTTACAACCTGCGCGCAGGATCATTCGTATACGAACGATATTCCCGATGATTGAGATCCGGGGATTAAGATAACGCCGCCTCCCAACACCAGGCTTGTTCGCGATGGCTGACGTTGCCGCTTCTGACAAGATCCGCTGCGATGCCTGTCCGGTGATGTGCTACATCAAGCCAGGGGCGGCGGGCGCCTGCGATCGCTATGCCAATCACGACGGCAGACTGGTGCGCGTCGATCCGCATATCGTGCTGTCGCGCGCGCTCGAGCATGGCGGGCGCGTGGTGCCGTTCCAGGCGAGCGGCGACTGGGACGGCAAGATCGTCCACCAGGGCGATATGTTCGTCACCGCGATCGGCGCCGGCACCACCTATCCCGATTACAAGCCGGCGCCCTTCATCGTGTCGTCGGACATCGACGGCGTCGACATGGTCACCGTGGTGACCGAGGGCATCTTCTCCTATTGCGGCGTCAAGGTGAAGATCGACACCGACCGCTATCTTGGCCCGGAGACTGCGGCAGTGCGCGCGCAGGGCGAGGTGGTCGGGCATGTCACCACCAGCGAATACGGCTCGCAGATGCTGTCGCTCGGCGGCGTGCATCATCTGACCGGCGGCTCCAAGAAAGAGGGCCGCGTCACCTGCGATACGCTGATGGATCTTTCCAACTGCAAGCCGGTGGAACTTGTCATCGACGGCGGCGCCACCGTCGTGGTGCAGGCGGGCCAGGCGCCTGTTGTCAACGGCGTGCAGGAAGAGCGCATGCGCGTTGGCTGCGGCTCGGCCACCATCGGCATGTTCGCGAAGCAGTGGCACGGCAAGGTCGACGAAGTCATTGTGGTCGACGACCACATCACCGGCGTGCTCTCGGAGCACCAGGCCGGCAAGCTATTGGATATTCCTGACACCGGCATCAAGATGAAAGGCCGCCGCTCGACGCCCGGCCGCTACTTCCAGGTGGCCGAGCCCGGCACGGGCTGGGGCGGCACCAGGATCTCCGATCCGCTTTCCGTGCTTGGCCCGTTCGATCCCAAGGAAGCGCGGCCGGGGCTGACCATGCTAATGGTCTCGACCACCGGCGAGCATGCGGCCTATTACGTGCTCGACGAGGCGCTGCGGCCGATCGAGCAGGAGATGCCGCCGGAGCTGAAATTCTCGGTCGAGCGCATCCAGGAGAATTGCGAACCGGCGCTGTGCACCGTGCTGTTCATGGCCGGCGCCGGCGGCTCGCTGCGCGCCGGCGTCACCGATAACCCGGTGCGGCTGACGCGCTCGGTGAAGGATGCGCTGACCCGCGTCACCAGCGGCGGTGCGCCTGTCTATGTCTGGCCGGGCGGCGGCATCACCTTCATGGTCGATGTCACGCAGATGCCGATAGGGGCATTCGGTTACGTGCCGACGCCGGCGCTGGTCGCGCCGATCGAGTTTACGCTAAAACTTTCTGACTATGCGGCGCTCGGCGGCCACATGGACTATGTGCGGCCGCTGTCGTCGTTGCGGGACAGCGCCGAGATCCGGCCGATGCTCTTCACCTCGGGGAGGCGAACATGACGAGACGTCCGCAAATCGCGCTTCTTCCTGACGGCAAGCGGCTGCATTTGCAGGACGGACCGATCGATCTGATCGTGGAGGCGACGGGAAGCGAGACCGCCGTGCGCGCAGCCTATGACGCCGCGGTGTGCCGCTTCACGGGCCTGCTGGATGGGCTCTGCATGGAGCTCGGCGAATTGCGCAAGGCGGCCCATCCGATGCACTGCGCCCTCCATGGCGACGTCGCGCGCCGCATGCATGCGGCGGTGGCGCCCTTCGCCGCCGACCGCTTCATCACGCCGATGGCCGCGGTCGCGGGCAGCGTGGCGGAGGGAATCCTTGGCGCGATGCTGGAGGCTGCATCGCTCGATCGAGCCTATGTCAACAATGGTGGCGACATCGCCCTGCATCTGGCAGGCGACGAGCAGTTCACCGTCGGCCTGATCGACCGTCCCGATCATCGCGGCCTGCTGCAGACCATGGTGATCCACGCCGACGATCCCATCCGCGGCATCGCCACCAGCGGACGTCTCGGCCGCAGCTTCTCGTTCGGCATCGCCGATGCCGTCACCGTGCTGGCGCGGACCGCCTCCGAAGCCGATGCCGCCGCGACCGTCATCGCCAACGCCGTCGACCTGCCCGGACACCCTAAGATTGTCCGCCGCCCGGCAAATGAACTGCAGCCTGACAGCGACCTCGGCCCGCGCCTGGTGACGTGGGAGGTCGGCATATTGTCGGCTCGCGAGATCACTGATGCCCTTGAAGCGGGTGCGGTTTGCGCGCGACAATGCCTCGCGGCAGGATTGATCGAGGGCGCGGCGCTGCGCCTCATCGGCGAGACTGTCATCGTGAGGGCGCGTGCGCCCGCGATGCCGGAATCGCAACTCGTTCATGAATGCGCGATCGAGAATGCGCGGACCTGAGCGGTAACGGGCGCAAAACAACAGGGCGGAAACCGATGAGTGCCATCATTCGCAAGATCGTCACGGTGGTCGAGGAGACCCACATCGAGATGGGCAAGACCATCGCCCCGGCGACCCGGCGCGCGGCTGCGATCGCGGTGATCGAGAACCCATTTGCCGGCCGCTATGTCGAGGATCTTTCGCCCCTGATCGCGATTGGCGAGGAACTCGGCGAATTGCTGTCGAAACGGGCGGTGGCGGCGCTCGGCATCGAGGGCGCCAAGGCGCATTCCTATGGCAAGGCCGCCGCCGTCGGCGAAAACGGCGAGCTCGAGCATGCGGCCGCGATTTTGCATCCCAAGATGGGAGCGCCGGTCCGCAAGGTCCTGGGTAAAGGCGCCGCATTGATTCCGTCCTCGAAAAAGCGTTCTGGTCCGGGGACGACGCTGGATATCCCGCTCGGGCACAAGGATGCGGCTTTCGTGCGCAGCCATTTCGATGGCATGGAGGTACAGATCAACGACGCGCCGCGGGCCAACGAGATCATGGTGGCGGTCGCGGTCACCGATTCTGGCCGGCCGCTGCCGCGCGTCGGCGGGCTGACGGTCGCGGAGATCAAGGGCGAAGACGGTTTGAGATAATTTTGTTGGACATTCGGAGGTAAGGGATGCGGAATTATTTGATTGGGGCAGGGCTCGCGGTCCTGGTTGCGGGCATGGCTGACGCTGCCATGGCCCAGAGCGAGATCAAGATCGGCGAGATCAACAGCTATTCGCTGTTGCCCGCCTTCACTGAGCCCTATCGCAAGGGCTGGCAGCTCGCGGTCGAGGAGATCAACGCCGCCGGCGGTATCAACGGCAAGAAGCTGGTCGTCATCTCCAAGGATGACAACGGCAAGCCGGCCGATGCGCAGACTGCCGCGAACGAACTCGTCTCGAGCGAGAACGTCGCGATGCTCGCCGGCACCTTCCTCTCCAATATCGGGCTCGCCGTCTCTGACTTCGCCAACCAGAAGAAGGTATTCTTCCTCGCCGCGGAGCCGTTGACCGACGCCATCACCTGGTCCAAGGGCAACCGCTACACCTTCCGCCTGCGCCCCTCCAATTACATGCAGGCCGCGATGCTGGTCGAGGCCGCCGCAAAACTGTCGGCCAAGCGCTGGGCCACCATCGCGCCGAACTATGAATACGGCCAGTCGGCGGTTGCCGTGTTCAAGAAGCTGATGTCGGAGAAGCGTCCTGACATCGTCTGGGTCGACGAGCAGTGGCCGCCGCAGGGCAAGATCGACGCCGGCCCGGTGGTGCAGGCGGTTGCCGCCGCCAATCCGGAAGCGATCCTAAACGTCACCTTCGGCGCCGATCTGGTGAAGCTCGTGCGCGAAGGCAACACCCGCGGCCTGTTCAAGGACCGCGCGGTGGTGAGCTTCCTGACCGGAGAGCCGGAATATCTCGATCCGCTCAAGGACGAAACACCTGAGGGGTGGATCGTCACCGGCTATCCCTGGTACGCGATCAAGACGCCGGAGCATGAGGCGTTCCTGAAGGCCTACCAGGCCAAGTTCAAGGATTACCCGCGGCTCGGCTCGATCGTCGGCTACCAGACCATCAAGTCGGCGGCGGCGATCCTGACCAAGGCGAACTCGACCGATCCGGAGAAGCTGATCGCGGCGACCGAAGGCCTGTCGGTGTCGTCGCCGTTCGGCGAGATCACCTTCCGCAAGATCGATCACCAGTCGACGCTCGGTGCTTACGTCGGCAAGACCGCGCTGAAGGACGGCAAGGGCGTGATGGTGGAGTCCTCCTACAAGAAGGGCTCCGACTATCTGCCTGGCGATGCCGAGATCGAAAAGCTCCGGCCGAAGGATTGATGCGGATCTTCTCCCTCTCCCCGCTCTTGCGGGGAGAGGGTTGGGGTGAGGGGCTGTCTCCACGAGTCGCGCGCGTGGAGAGAGTCCCTCACCCGAATTGCGCCGTACGATGCTTCGCATCGCCGGGACAATTCGACCTCTCCCCGCAAGAGCGGGGAGAGGTGACCCAACCAACAACCCGGACCGCCGATGGCCTTTTACGTCGTTCAGTTCCTGACCGGACTTGCCAGCGCCGCCTCGCTGTTCCTGGTCGCCTCGGGGCTGTCGATCATCTTTGGCGTGACCCGGATCGTGAACTTCGCGCATGGCGCCTTCTACATGCTCGGCGCCTATATCGCGTTCACGCTCACCGAGCGCTTCTCCGGCGCGCTCGGCTTTTGGGGCGGCATCGTTGTCGCAGCGCTTGTCGTCGCCATCGTCGGCGTGCTGGTCGAGATGGTGCTGCTGCGGCGGATCTACCATTCGCCAGAACTGTTCCAGTTGCTCGCGACCTTCGGCCTGACGCTCATGGTGCAGGATATCGTCGTGCTGATCTGGGGCCCGAGCGACCTGGTTGGCCGCCGCGCGCCCGGCTTCAAGGGCGCGGTCGATTTCTTCGGCCAGAACATCCCGAGCTATGACCTGTTCCTGATCGTGCTCGGCCCCGTCGTGCTCGGCATCCTCTGGCTGCTGTTCCAGCGCACCCGGTGGGGCATCCTGGTGCGCGCGGCGACGCAGGACCGCGACATGGTCGCAGCGCTCGGCGTCAACCAGAAATGGCTGTTCACCAGCGTGTTTGCGGTCGGCGTCTTCCTCGCCGCGCTTGGCGGCGCACTGCAGATCCCGCGCGATGCCGTGCATCACGCGATGGATCTGCGCATCATCGTCGATGTGTTCGTCGTCGTCGTGATCGGCGGCCTCGGCAGCATCATCGGCGCCTTCGTGGCCGCGGTGCTGGTGTCCGAGCTCAATGCCTTCGGCATCCTGGTCTTCCCGAAGATCTCCATCATCCTCGTGTTCCTGGTGATGGCGGTGGTCCTGATCGTCCGCCCCTGGGGCCTGTTCGGCAAGCCCGAAGCGCCGGCGCGCCGCACGCCGGGCCTCACCGTCAATCCCTGGCGGCCCTGGACCTCGAACGAGCGATTGGCCGCGCTCGCCGCGCTGATCGTGGCTGCCGCGCTGCCGTTGTTCGGCGGCAATTACGCGCTCACCGTCGGCTCGGAGATCGCGATCTTCGTGATCTTCGCCGTCAGCCTGCATTTCCTGATGTCGGTCGCCGGGCTCGCCTCCTTCGGTCACGCCGCCTATTTCGGCCTCGGCGCCTATGGCGTCGCCTTCCTGGCCAAGCTGGCGGGGCTGCCGATGATCGTATGCCTCGCGCTCGGTCCGCTGCTCGGGCTCGTCGGCGCCGCCGTGTTCGGCTTCTTCGCCGTGCAACTCTCCGGCGTCTATTTCGCGATGCTGACGCTCGCCTTCGCCCAGATTGTGTGGTCGATCGCGTTCCAATGGGTGGCCGTCACCGGTGGCGACAACGGCATCCTCGGCGTGTGGCCGGAAAAATGGGCGGCGAGCCCATCGCATTTCTATTGGCTCTCGCTCGGCATCGCCGCGCTCGCGGTCATTGTCCTCCGCATCATCGTGTTCTCGCCCTTCGGATTCGCGTTGCGCGCGACGCGGGATTCGCCGTTGCGCAGCGAGGCTGTTGGCATCAACGGCAAACGCATCCAGTGGACTGCGTTCGTGATCGCGGGCACTGTGGCGGGCCTCGCCGGCGCGCTGTTCGCGTATCTGAAGGGCAGCGTCTTCCCTGACAATATGGGCATTTCGCTCTCGGTCGATGCGCTGGTCATGGTGCTGCTCGGCGGCGTCGAGACGGTATCGGGCGCGGTCGTCGGCGCCATCGTCTACAAGGCCTTGAACATCTGGCTGGTCAGCCAGACCGACTGGTCGAAACTGGTGCTTGGTGCCTTCATCGTGCTGATCGTGGTCGCCTTCCCGAAAGGCATCGTCGGCACGCTGGACTCGATCATCAGCCGCCGCCGCAAATCGTCATCGTCGAATTCGCCGCTTCTCACCTCGCGCGTCGAGACCGCCGAATGAGCATGGTCCCCACATTGCTGTCGGTCGAAGGCCTGACCAAGTCCTATGGCGGGGTACATGCCGTGCGCGGCGTCTCCTTCGAACTGCGTGCCGGCGAGATCCTGGCGCTGATCGGCCCGAACGGCGCCGGCAAAAGCACCTGCTTCGATATGCTCAACGGCCAGAACATCCCGGATTCCGGCCGCATCACGATCCTGGGCGAGGAAACCGTCGGCAAGAAGCCACGCGCGATCTGGCGGCTGGGCGTGGGGCGCACCTTTCAGATTACCGCGACCTTTCCGACCATGACGGTGCGCGAGAACGTGCAGGTCGCGCTGGTCTCGCACCGGCACCAGCTCTTCAATCTCTGGAGCTCGACGCCAAGTTTCGCGCGCGAGGAGGCCGGCCGGCTGCTCGATCTCGTCGGCATGGGCGCCTATGCCGAGCGTCCCTGTGGCGAGCTCGCTTATGGCGACCTCAAGCGGCTCGAGCTTGCGGTCGCGCTCGCCAACCATCCAAAACTGCTCTTGATGGACGAGCCGACCGCCGGCATGGCGCCGCGCGAGCGTATCGACTTGATGCGGCTCACCGCCACGATCGCGCGAGAGCAGTCGATCGGCGTGCTCTTCACCGAGCACGACATGGATGTCGTGTTTGAGCATGCCGACCGCATCCTGGTGCTCAACCGCGGCAGCCTGATTGCCGAGGGATCGCCCGAGGAAGTCCGCGGCAATGCGCAGGTTCGCGCCATCTATCTCGGCGAGGGCCTGGTCTATGACGCGCGCCACCGCGATGGAGCCCACGCATGAAGCTCCAGGTCAAGGATCTCAACAGCTTCTATGGACCGGCGCATATCCTGTTCGATATCGCGCTCGATGTCGGCGAGGGCGAGGTGGTCGCGCTGCTCGGTCGCAACGGCGCCGGCAAGTCGACGACCTTCCGCTCCATCGTCGGCCTGGTCGAGAACCGCTCGGGGCGCATCGTCTTCGAGGGCAGGGACGTTTCGCGCGAACCGACGCACGCGATCGTGCGCGGTGGGCTGGGCTACGTGCCGGAGGAGCGGCGCATCTTTACTGACCTGACGGTCGAGGAGAATCTCGAGGTCGGCCGTCAACAGAGGCGCGCCAACGCACCATACTGGACGCGCGAAAAACTGTTCACGCTGTTTCCGAATCTCGGCGAGATGCGGGGTCGTGCGGGCGGCCGCATGAGCGGCGGCGAGCAGCAGATGCTGACCATCGCGCGCACGCTGATGGGCAATCCGTCGCTGGTGCTGCTCGACGAGCCTTCCGAAGGCCTGTCGCCTAAGATCGTCGAGCAGATGGTCGATGCGATCCTTGCCATGAAGAAGGAGGGCGTGAGCATCGTCGTCTCCGAGCAGAACCTGCATTTCGCGCGCCTGATCTCGGATCGCGCCTATATCATCGAGCGCGGCCGCATCTGCTTCGGCGGCACAATGGCCGAGCTCGACGCGCGGCCTGATATCCGCGATGCGCATCTGTCGCTCTGAGGAAGTGTGATGGCCAGAAACGGGGCAGTGAAACGTAATCCAAAACCGCAGAAGACCAGCTACATTCTGGACGAGCAGATCGGCTTCCTGCTGCGCCAGGTCTGGCAGCGCCACGCCACCATCTTCGCCCGCGAGATCGGCGTCGACCTGACCTCGCCGCAATGGGCGGCGTTGTCGAAGCTCGCCGAGACCGGGGCATGCTCGCAGAACCAGCTCGGCCGGCTGACGGCGATGGATGTCGCCACCATCAAGGGCGTCATCGACCGCCTCACCGCGAGGGGCCTGACCGAGACCAGTTCTGATCCCGAGGACGGCCGTCGCCTCCTCGTCAGCCTGACCCGTGCCGGCCAGCAGACGGTCGAAAAAGTTGCGCCGAACGCGCTGGCGATCACCAAGGAAACGCTGGCGCCGCTCGATGGCAAGGAGCGCGAGATGTTGATCGCGCTGCTCAGCAAGCTGCGTTAACGTCAGGGCATTCGTGGGGTGGGCAAAGCCAACGGGTCGCGCGAACGCGCGCCCGATGACAGGCTCCGCGTGCCCGCCATCCACGATCGGTGCAAGAAAGGTGGGCACGCTGCGCTTTGCCCACCCTACGAGGCGTGACCCACCATCTCGGTCGCAACGGCACCGCCTACGGAACAAAACGCGGCAAGCCCGGTTGCGATTCTGACTACGGGCAGCGGGGACCAACAGGAGTCGGCGATGAAGACCAATTGGTTTTGCGCGACGGCAATCGCACTGACGATCAGCGCCGGAGCGGCCATCGCGCAGGTGCCGGATCAAAAGCGTGAGGGGAGCCCTCGCGCCGGCCAGGTGCCTGGACAGGACGGTCAGCGCGCCGCTGATGTCAATGACGACCAGGGCAAGCAGATCGTGGATCGGCTGCGGAGCGAGCGAACGGCGACCCGGACCTCGAATGTGAGCGTCAATATCGGCCAGCGATTGCCGCCGAGCATCCAGCCCCACCGCCTGCCGGCCGACATCGTGCGGATCGCTCCAGAATATCGCGACTACGATTACACGCTCGTTGACAACAGGGTCGTCATCGTCGATCCGCGGCGGCGCGAGATCGTCGACATCCTTGACGACGGGCCGGGCTATGGCGGCGCCGCAGCCTACGGCCACGACCGCATCGTCATCACCGACGACATGCGCAGGAAGTTCAGGGAATTGGCGCGGAGTTCCTCGACCACGGTCGGCGCGAAGACGCCGGCAGGCGGAACGTCGGCGTCGAACTGCCTGTCGCTGCAGCCCGTGCCGGAGGAGATGGTGCGCAACAATGCCGAGCTCAGGAACTATCGCTATCTCGCCGTCGGCGACCAGATCGTGCTGGTCGATCCGCAGCAGCAGAAAGTGGTGCAGGTGATCGAGTGACGGTGCGAGCGAATCCGTAGGGTGGGCAAAGCGAAGCGTGCCCACCATCCCGAGCAGTGAGCTGGATGGTGGGCACGGCGCTCCGCCTTTGCCCACCGCACTCCGCTACACCCTGTCATTCCGGGGCGATGCGAAGCATCGAGCCCGGAATCCATCTCGCCGCAGAGCACGCGGCAAAATGGATTCCGGGCTCATCGCTGCGCGATGCCCCGGAATGACAGCGGGACTATCACCGCCCCACAATCTCCGGCACCTTGCCGGCCGGCGGCGTGTTCCGGCTGCGCTGGGTGCGGACGATGCCGTCGATGATGGTCATGCCGATGCCCGGCAAATCGCCGAGCTGCACGCTCTCCAGGATGGTCTTGCCCGGCGAATGCTGCGCCTTGTCCATCAGCACGAAATCGGCCGCGCGGCCGATTTCGACCAATCCGCAATCCAATTCGCGCATCCGCGCGGTGTTGCCGGTGGCGAGGCAGAACGCGATCTCGGCCGGCAGTTCGCCGAGTGAGGACAGCATCGAGACCATGCGCAAGATCCCGAGCGGCTGCACGCCGGAGCCGGCGGGCGCATCGGTGCCGAGGATGACGCGGTGAAGATCGCCCATCTCGCGCGCGGTGCGCAGCGTGTAGAGCGCCGAGCGCTCATTGCCGTTATGAACCAGTTCGAGGCCGCGCTTGCAGCCCTCGCAGATGCAGCGGATCTGGTCGTCGGGCAGGGCGGTGTGGCCGCCATTGATATGGCCGACCACGTCGGTGTCGGCCTCCAGCACGACATCCTTGTCGATCAGACCGGAGCCGGGAATTGATGGTCCGCCGGTGTGGATCGTGCTCTGGATGCCGTATTTGCGCGCCCACCCCACCATCTTCCGCGCGGTCGGGCCGTCCTTCACGCCGCCAAGGCCGACCTCGCCGAGCAGCTTGACGCCGGCGGCGGCCATTTCCTTGAAATCCTCTTCCACCATCTCGCATTCGATCACCGGCGCGCCGGCATGCACCTTCACGCCGCCGGGCCGAAGCGTCCAGAACGCGCGCTGCGCGAAGATAGCCATCGCCTTCAGGCCCACGACGTCGCGTGGCCGACCGGGCATGTGCACTTCGCCCGCGGAGATCATGGTGGTGACGCCGCCGTGCAGATAGCTGTCGATCCAGTTGACCTGGTTCTGCCGCGGCGTCCAGTCGCCCGCCACCGGGTGGACGTGGCTGTCGATCAGTCCCGGCGCCACCGTCGTGCCATTGGCATCGACGATGGTGGTGGCGCCTTCGGTGTCGACATCCTTGGCGCGGCCGATCGCCGTGATCTTGCCGTTCTCGGCCACGATGGTGTCGGCATCGAGGATCGGCCGTTCCAGCGCGCCCGACAGCAACAGCCCGATATTGCGGATCACCAGCTTGCTCGGTCCGGTCGCCTGCGGTGCATCGTGGGCCATGCCTTGTCCTTTTCGCTCAATCCCTGCGCCGCGCATTGTGCCCGCGGCCTGACGTGCCGATCAAGTCGGATTGTTTATTAGTACACGAATGATCGTCGTCGAAAAGCCCCTTACCGGGAGTGCTGCGATTCGAGCCCGCCGTCATTGCGAGCCAACGGGTCGCGCGAACGCGCGCCCCGTTGGCTCGCAATGACGATGTGGCCACTTTGGGTGTGACAAATCAACCCGACGGGCAAATCAGCCAAAAGTCTGTCCATCCCTCGCGGAAAAAACATTCCGCTTCCGTCGTCGGGCAAATCAGTGATTTAACTCCGCGCGTCTCACCCAAGAGAGGGGCGGATCGCGATCGTCACGAACGTTGCGGTGAGATGCGATGGACGTGAAGCGTATGACTGACGAGCACGCGCATCACGGACGGCGAAGTCGTGTGGTCCTGGCGCCCCGA